>NZ_JACJPJ010000022.1:0-6536 GCF_014696015.1 Oculatella sp. FACHB-28
GCTATTCCAAGTCGATTGAGATGCTGGAAGCTTCGATTCGGTTGTTGATTTACTACTTGAAGCACCGTCAAGTGCCAGCTTTAAGATAAATCATTCACCCATTGTGCAACGCCCGATTTTTGGCAAACCGAAGCGGGAGCCAAATTCCCGGTACCTTTGCCAATTCCTAAATCCTAAGTAGCTATAGGTTTCATGATCGTTGTTGCTTGTTCACCTCTTTACACGGAGGGCGAATTTGATGCAAGAGCGAAGCCCTGCTAAAACAGGGATTGAAACTGTTACTAAGTTGCAGGTTCTAGGTGCCAAGAGTCGCAATGACCTATTTGGCGCGAGACGGAATGAAAGTATGTTTGCCGAAGGAAATGCTGCTGTGCATTGCATGTTGCGATGCCCTCTTTGGTATAAGACGGAATGAAAGGGGTGCCTCTGTAGCCATCCATCGTTAGAATAAGCTCTACAATTGGACTCATCGAGAAGGAATGAAAGAGGCAGGGGTCTGCAAAATCTCTGCATAGCCAAGAATACCAAGGCTAAATTGATTAGCCATCTAGCGCTCAGATTGATTCTTGAGCGCGTGTTTTTAGGCGCAGTACGTAGTTCATCAAGCCTCACCTCTGAAACTCATCTCATTTTGCCTTCCTTAGAAAGGATTTTGGCTCACCAGTGTCTACGAGACTGGGCACTGTGCTGCTAATGCCCGTCAGGTACCTTCCCTCACTCATCCGAAACCAAGAACCATTCGTTTAGGGTTCAGTACTCGTGATTGCGCTGCTAATTTGCTAATTGAAGAAATCTGTGCCACTAATTTACTAATTTGTTCATCTACGCCATCAATTTGCTCAGATTTAGCTCGAAGAAACTAGCGGAGATCTTTATCTGACAGCTGATCGTGCCATTTTATGTGCTCACCCACAGCAGATATCTGCAAACCTCTACGTCAGCTAAGAGTAACAATACGCGGGTTAAATTTATAACTTATAACTATCTAGTGTTTAGGTTTACTGCTTGAGCGTGTTTTATTTGTAAAGCAAGTAGCTATTTAGTTTAACCAAGCTTCACTTTTGAAAGCCTTGCTGGATAAACCTTCAAGTACTTTATCAGGTTCTGTAGAAAGAGATGCTCTGTGATAATTTTGCGACATTAACCTGCAAATAGCTCTAAAACATAGCTCTAGCGACATTAACGTGCAAATTTGTGTAATCTATCAAAGAATCGCCAAATAACGACATGATCGTGCAAATAGCGACATTTATCATGCAAACGTACACATGAATTTGAAAGCCGCACCATTTTTTGTGAAAACGTACATAAAGTGCGCAATGCAGGCTGAACATGCCACTAATTTGCGAATTACGCCATACTTTTTGGCTATTCACAATTGCGCAAGTCATTTGCAAATTGCGGAAATCTGCGCAATTCATTTGCCAAAAAGTGAATCTGCGCAATTCATTTGCTCACTTCCGATTTGCAGAAATCAGCAAAAAACCTTGATGTAAAACAATTTCAGCCGCCCTACAAGTGTTTCGTACTGCGGGTCATTTTTTTGCGGAAGTCATTTGGAAACGGTATAATTTTGCGCAAGCTATTTGAAAGTAAGTAAAAACACTTAAAAAAGTAAGATTGCGCAAGTCATTTGGAAATTGCGCGATATAATGTGCTCAGTCACAACGGACACTTATTCCTTCGCTCTACAAATGTACAAAAAGGCGGCACCCAGATTCGAACTGGGGGTAAGGGATTTGCAGTCCCCTGCCTTACCACTTGGCCATGCCGCCGCTCGTTGAATCATCAATATATCAAATTTTGGGTCTTCCGTACCATCTTTACGACTCTTCTAAAACTCTGAAAGACGTTCCTCGCTGAGGCACATCCTTCAATTTTGCTTGGCTGAAGCAAAATTGTAGCAAATCGGCGAATTGTGATGTAAATCACAAAAAGATCTGTATGCGATCGCGTTTTTAAGTCTACTTCAAAGTTACTTTATCAAAGCATCATCTTCATTTCTAAAAAATCTTTGCGGCTCTCACCTTAACTGCTATGCTTCCCCCCTCCCCCCTCCTCATTGCTCAGATTACAGACACTCATCTATTTGCGGGCAAGAGTCAGGAATTGCTTGGTTTACCAACTGCCAAATCTCTGAACGCAGTGTTGAGTTGCTTACAAAAATTGCAGCCTCAACCAGACTTACTCCTGTTGACAGGCGATTTGTCTCAAGATGAGACAGTTGAATCCTATTATTGTTTGTATCAGTTTTTACTACCTCTAAAAATTCCCGTTTACTGGCTACCTGGGAACCATGATGTTCCTTCCGTTATGGAGCAGGTTCTGAATACTGCGCCCATCTCAGCCGAAAAAACGTTTCAACGAGGAGGCTGGAATTTTGTGTTACTTAACTCAGCAGTTTCGGGTCGAGTGGACGGCAAGCTCTCCTCCCAAAGCTTGAATTGGCTGGAACAGCAGCTCCAGGCAAATCCCCACCCTACCCTGTTGGCATTGCATCACCCGCCTTTTCCTATTGGTTCAAATTGGATAGATGAAATTAATTTGCAGAACTCAGCAGATCTGTTTGCCGTGCTCGACCGCTATTCTCAGGTCAAGCTAGTACTGTTTGGTCACATTCATCAAGAGTTTGATCACTGGCGGCACAGTGTTCGCTATCTAGGAACTCCCTCGACCTGCGTGCAATTCAAGCCCAACAGCGCAAACTTTGCCCTGGATCAGCTCAAGCCAGGATTTCGATTGCTGTATCTTGATCCAGACGGAAACTACAGTACTCGGGTAGAGCGTATAGACTGTGTTAACCAATTAGACTTTGCTGCAACGGGATACTAAGCTGTTACGCCATCGCTGAACCACAAGCTGTAGTGGAGCGGATAACCAACTATCGTACTGAGGATAAATCGGTAAACGAGGCAAAAGCTGCCAGCCCGCTTCTACTAAAGTTTGATTCAATGCTGCATCCCGTGGATGAGGGTAGTCCGGATTAACCTCATCTTTGGGGCTAATACCACCTAAATCTCTTGCACCTGCTTCAATGCAAGCAATTAAAAGATCTGCATCAGGAATTAGATTGGGAGGAATTTGAAGGGTAATTTCTGGCGGCAGCATGTCACGGGCGATCGCCACCATTTCCAATAGTTGATCAATCTCAAAAGCAGATCCCTGCCAGCTTTGCTGCTGTCCGGGGCTGTGGGGCTGCAAAATTACTTCTTGAATGTGTCCCCAACGCTGTTGGACTTGGGCGATCGCCTCTAATGTTTGCAGGCGATCGGCGACTGTCTCACCAATCCCTAGCAACAGCCCTGTTGTAAAAGGGATACGCAATTCTCCTGCCCACTCCAACTGTTGAAGACGCAGAGCGGGTTCCTTACTGGGAGCGTGCCGATGCACAGTCTTGAGCAACTCAGGTGTGACCTGTTCTAGCATTAGCCCCATCGACACATTCACCGTTTTAAGCTGAGCCATTTCTGCAAAGCTCAACGGTCCAGCGTTTGTATGAGGCAAAAAACCTAGCGACAGTGCCAACTCACACAGATGATAGATCCGGTGAAACCACTCGTGCCGTCGCGCGCTAAGCGGATGCACTTCACCACTCAAAATCAGGATTTCAATAATTCCCCGATCTTGAAGCCGCTTTAACTGCTCCTCTGCCTGTTGCAAAGACATCCAGTCATCTGTTCCTGGATCGACGCGAAAGTTGCAGTAGGTACAGCGGTTAAAGCATTCGTAGGTTGGCACCACCGTATAAGCGGGGCTATAGGTCACAACCTGAGTAGACAAAACCGATTCCCCTAAAACATCAGCAGCCTGTCCTGCCCTTGATGGCTGCGCCTCTTAGCATAGACGTTTTTGATGTGGGTTTTCACGGTATTCAAACTAATGCGTAAAGCTTCAGCAATCTCCTGATAGCTATATTCCTGACGCAGCAGTAACCAAATTTCAGCTTCTCGCTCCGTCAAGTCATACTTGCGGCGCTCAATCCAAAGCTCTTCCTGCAAAACTTCGTTATGGCTCTCAATCAGAAGCAGGATGAACTGACGATTGACAGGACTAGCGTTCTCACCGTGAGCAGGTTTTGGGCTAAACCAGCGCGCTCGAATACGGAGTCGTAGTCCTGTAGAAGTTTCACTTTCTACAATTAGAACGTGTTCCTCTGAACCAGACTTCCTAATTAAGCGGTGGCAAATTTCAACTAGCGCAGAGGGCAAAACACTGAGTTCACAATCGTTTTGGGTGAGCTGTTGACAAAGTTCTCTAGCCTTGAGATTGAGGTGAACCAGACGCATATTTGGGGCAACAACAATCACTCCCTCTGGCAATAAATCAACCAAAGCACCCCAAAATTCACTCGAATCAGTAGAGTCAGTTGAAAGAATTTCTACTCTAGGAGGTTCAGATTTCGGGACAAGCTTGTTTGGGACAAGCTTATTTGGGGCAAGCTTAGAAGGCTTTAAGCCAGCATTTGCTTTGTTGAAAAGAGGCTTTGTTGACAAACCGTACTCAACTGAAGAATGCATCGTAACAAATGATTCTTGAGAGGTGGGGCAAAGACGGATTGACATAGGTTTAGTACTCATCAGGCTTTGAGGTCATTCTGCTGGTTGCATAAGTGAACTCGCAATGAGCTGGCCGTAAGTAGCCCTAGTAGGGTGAAGTTAGCACATATAAGCTGAAGTGGGGTGAAGCGCACTGAAGCAGTGTGAAGTTTTTCTATAGTTACGGCAATCTGTCCGCGAAAATGCGGAATAATGACGGATGTAAAATTAGTGGATCGGGTTGCTCTGCAATATCCAATCCTTGAATATCTACCAAAAGCTCGCTCTGCTAACGGGTCAATCTCGTTTGCCCCGTAGAGTTACTTGGCAGAACTATGTTCTGCCTCATTGCTGAATGGAATAGCTTGTAGGCTTACAGCGTTTGTGGTGAAAGCCGTCCACTTTCCGAAAGAGAATCACTTGGAAGTGGATCAACCGCTGTTGTCTACAACTCGATCCTATCCATCAGGTAAAACGCTCAGTTTGGGTTGCTTAATCAGGTGATGTTTAGATTATCGAACTGAAGCTTGTGAAGTGGCTCACCCGTTTGGGTACATTCGATACTTAAAATTACACGTTTTTTGTAATGCGATCGCAAATCCTCATAACAGACAGCGGAAATAAATATGGTTTCTGTTTCTCAACCGATGGTTAACCCAGAGTCACTAGGTCGGTGGTTTCCAATAGAACGGCAACGCAGCTATATCACCGCTTTACAAGAAAGAGGGGGACTAACGCGCCTTCGAGCAGAATATTTTGTCAAACTGTGGGCGTACTTGCTATTGAAGTCGCAGCAGGAGCGAGGGGAGTCGTTAGACCAACCGCTTACTCGACTTTATCCGATGACGGAAATGATTCCCTGTACCCACCGAGAAGCAGCAGAGCTATTTTATGGTCAACAGGAAAAAGGGAGCGATCGCGCTGCAGGAATGATGCTCGATCGCTTGATTGGTCTAGGTTTGTTAGAAAAACGATTTGATGGACAAACGCTCTGTTTAAGAATTCGAGACCTACCAGAGCTAATCTTTGCTGAGCAGTCTGAATCTCTAGAATCCGTCCAGCTTTACCCGGATGCTTTTAATCCACGAACTGACGTTATTCCGGTTGCTAACCTATTTATCAAAAACTACACCGAAATTCTTCGAGATGTTTCTGCTGCCGCAGCCGCCCGTAAAACCGCTAAGTGCTTGAGAAACTGGTCACAGAACTACTCTGCTTGTATGAGAGTCTTACGCAGATCGGACAACCTGAACCCAGTTGGCATTAGTATTTTCTATCCGGTCAGCAGCGAATCAGAGGATAGTTTCTTCTTGCCGCCCAGCCGCAACTTCTTTTTGACAGCCGATACCGATGTCGATCCGTTTAAGATGGCTGCTCCCGGGGATCTGGACTGCACTTCTGTCTTCATTCGCGCTTGGATCATTGACACTCCCTACATGCAGGGACAGCACATCTACAGTTTTTTGAAGGATGCTCAGCAAACCCTGGCTCAAATGCAGAACGATTTTCCGAATCTTTGTGATTTGTACTCGCTGGTCGTTAGCCCTTCCTGTGAAGAGTTGCGGCAGGCGTTAGGTTTTCAGAAAACGCATCAGGAATCTCAGCGTTCTTATTACAGAGCTTATCTAGCGCTAGATCATTTCCTGGCTCTAGACATTAAGCAAGCTTTGAGTACTCTAAAGCCCAAGACGGCAAGAGCAGAGTAGGTTTGAGTCTTTGGGTTACAGCTTCATTGCACTGTATTTAATGAGAATCTCCCGTCAAACTTTACAAAAAGCAACGAAAGTCTTATACTCCTAATACGACGCAATTATCTGGTGCGTCCTCTTACTTAACCAAGCACTCAATAACTATGACAACGACCTTACAGCGGCGCGAGAGCGCATCACTGTGGGAGCAGTTCTGCAACTGGGTGACCAGCACCGACAACCGCCTGTACGTAGGCTGGTTCGGCGTTCTGATGATCCCCACCCTGCTCTCTGCCACCATCTGCTTCATCAT
>NZ_JACJPJ010000023.1:0-28677 GCF_014696015.1 Oculatella sp. FACHB-28
TGGCGATCGCGCCAATGCCCTGCAAATTTACCATCGCTGCATGAGTGTGCTGCGTGAGGAGTTAGGTGTTGATCCGAGTCCCAACACACGCAAGCTGTATGAACAACTGCTGCTGGAAGACGAACCAGCGAGAGCCGAAGCACCTGTTCAGCCTCCGGTCACTATGCGATCGTCAGCACTATCACATCCGATTAACCGGAAGTCATCCGCCCTGCCGCTGGTTGGACGCAAACGCGAGTGCAGCTTGATTTGCGAGTGGGCCAGCGCAGACAGCCGTGAGGCTTCCCAATTGCTGCTACTGACTGGCGAACCGGGCATTGGCAAAACTCGACTGCTCGAAGAACTCCGAGAAATCGTGCCAGTCACCCTCTGGGGACGCGCATTTGCTGCTGAGATGGTGCGACCTTACGGTGTCTGGATCGATGCCTTGCGTTCAGTAACGCTGCCGGCCACTGTTCCACCAGAGTTAGGCTTTTTGTTGCCAGAGGTTGGGCAACCTGTCGCCGCACCCCCCGACCGCAGCCACCTGTTTGATGCCGTCGTGCAACTGCTGGCGACATGGGCAAGTCAAAGTCCGCTGATGGTGATACTCGATGACATTCAGTGGATTGATGAAGCTTCGTCTGCGCTACTGAACTACGCAACACGGTTGCTAAGTCATCTCCCCGTCAAATTTGCCTGCACTGCTCGTTCTGGAGAGTTGTCACAGAAGGCGGCGATTTCGCAGGTGATACAGGTGCTGAGACGAGAGCAGCGGTTAAAAGCCATTGAATTACAAGCCTTCGATCGCGGTAGCACGGCTGAATTGATTCGCAGCGTCAACGCGGATCGCTCATTCAATTTATCGGTAGAAACAGTCGATCAAGTCTTTACCGACAGTGGCGGCAATCCATTATTTGTGTTGGAGATTGCTCGCGCTTTCTCTCAAACCCACTCGACTCATGCAGACCATGCGGACAATTTGGAAGCGTTAATTCGCGATCGCCTGGAGAAGTTAGAGGATGAAGCTCGCGATCTGCTTCCCTGGGCAGCCGCATTCGGACGCAGCTTCAAACCCACAACGGTCGCTCAGGTAGCAGACTACCCGCTGCCTCAACTGCTCATGGCGATCGAACAGCTTGAGCAGCAGGCGATTATTCGTCCCAGCACTTCAACTGGAAAGGAAATTGGATACGACTTTGCCCACGATATTGTGCGGCAAGTGGTCTATCGGCAAATCTCAGGACCGCGCCGTCAGTTAGTGCATTGGCAGATTGCCCACAAGCTGAATCAAGCCTCGACCTCAGATCATGCCTTAGTTAGCGATATTGCCCACCATGCGGCACTGGGTTGTGATTATAAACTCGCTGCTTCTGCTGCACTACTGGCTGCCGAACGTTGTCTCAAACTATTTGCTTACGCAGAAGCGACTGCACTGGCAGAACGCGGCATCCAGCACTGTCAATCGCTCGATCAGCAAACTCAAATTCGGCTACAGTTGGGACTGTTACAGGTCTGGGTGATGGCCGGGGTGACAAACGATCGCGCTATTCACTTAGAAGCTGAGATCCAGCAGTGGATGGCGCAAGCAAAGCGATTGGGCTTGAAAGAAGACGAAGCGATCGGGTTGGAAGCATTAACGATACTGCACTTTAATCAAAGCAGATTTGCCAATTTTCACCAGCACTCTCTGCAAGCTGCCGAAATCAGTCTCAAAGCCAGTCCTGCAACAGCAGCACGATTGTTAGCACTCAGCGCCTCCTGTTTATTTGAACTGGGACGCGACATGGAACGGGCAGAAGCTTTGCTGCTAGAGGCGCAATCGCTGGCTGCCAGAGTTGACCTACAGCTAATTGATCTTTCCGCTGGATTGGCGTGGATTCATTACCACAAGGGCCGTTATGCTGAGGCACGAGCCATGATGGAGCAGGCATGGAAACAGTCGCAGGTTGAACAGGACCACTGGCGCGAATGTCTTGATGCCAGCTATCTGGCAATGCTGGAACTGGAAATTGGCGACCCGGCAGCAGCACTGCCATACTGTCAGGCAATGGCGATCGTGGCTGCCAAGATGCAAGGCGAAGGAAGCGAAGGCGCGATCGCTGCCGCTCTGGAGGCCCTGGCAAACTACAAGCTGCAAAGAGCCGGAGCCGAAGTGAAACTGCAACAGGCGATCGCGACACTGCGACAAATTGATGCGAAGCGAATGTTGTCCTATGTGCTGAATGTAGCGGCTGGGATGGATTTAGCATCCCAGCGCCAAGAATTGGCAGCCGTTCGAGCCGAAGCTGCTCTAGAAGCCGCTCAAATCAAAAATCATGCCAGCGAAACGGCTTCTGCTTGGGCAATTCTGATTCATAGCCTTGTCGAATTGAAGGATTTGGAGCGGGCAACCGCACAGTTTGAAGCACTCTATCCTCACATCGATCGCTGTCAATTGAGTGCTTATGCCCAGGTATGGTTCGATCGAACGATGCAGCTCATGCAAAAACGATGATTCGTCTAACACAAAGCTCATAAGGAGAAGTGACATGATTCATGTGGTTGTTGAACGCGAGTATGATGCTCCATTTGATAAAAAAGCTTGGTTGGAGGCAGACCTTCGACTCCTACCCTGTTTAGAAGCTCAAGGTGTAAAGTGGATTCGCTCTTACGTCTCGCTGGATGGACAGCGCGTGATCTGCGAATTTGAAGCACCGGATGCTGAATCGATCCGCAGCGCTTTTCGTAGAACAGCGGTTGCATTCGAGCGGGTCTGGGTATCAGAAGTGCTAGATCCAAGCCAAGATTTGGGTGCGTGGGTAGAGAAACCTCATCCTGGAGTTGCCATAGCAGAGCAAACGCCCACTGCCTGAATCATTCCTGTCCACAATACGCTGTTAAGCGGCTGCAAGGTTGTCTGTCGCTCAATCGCATTAAAGTTACTTCTGACCTGAATGAGACTGGTCTTGCATTCATTCAGGCAGCTTTGTGCAAATTTGGATTGCCCTTCGATCGAGACTAATTGCTGAAGGTTTAAAGCCTTGAGATCGTTTCACATTCTGCTTTTCAAGTTTGGAGCGGTTTGGGAGCGATTTGGGAACGGTTTGGGAGCGAGCGGCTCGTTACCTTGATTTCAGATGCAAACAGAGCATCAGAAATCTGTTATCCCAGGAACCAACTATGACCGCTCAAACCCTCGATACACCCAAAGCCGAAGCATTTGTCGATCGAATGCTGAACATCCTCAACAGTGGCGCACTCGCGCTGATGACCTCGATTGGGCATCGCACCGAATTGTTCGACACGATGGCAGAACTGCCCCCTTCCAGCAGCCAGCAAATCGCCAATGCCGCTGGGCTGAACGAACGCTATGTACGCGAATGGCTCGGTGCAATGGTCACAGGTCGTGTTGTCGAGTATGACGCGATCGCCAAAACCTACACACTACCCGCAGAACACGCGGCACTGCTCACCAGAGTGGTCGCCTCTGACAATATTGCCGTGTTTGCTCAGTACATTCCGCTGCTTGGATCGGTAGAAGAGCAAATCATCGACTGTTTCTACAAAGGCGGTGGCGTTCCCTATTCTGAGTACAAACGCTTTCACGCGGTGATGGCAGAGGATAGTGGTCAAAGCACGGTGTCTGCACTGTTTGATCACGTTTTGCCGCTGATTCCCGGACTGACCGAATCGCTGCAACAAGGCATTGCTGTTCTTGATGTGGGCTGTGGTAGCGGACGTGCCCTCAACAAGCTAGCGGCAGCTTTTCCTAACAGCCGCTTTACGGGCTACGACTTTTCTGAAGAAGCAGTTGCCCATGCAACTGCAGATGCTCAACTGCGAAAGCTGGGCAACATCGAGTTTCAGGTCAAGGATGCCGCAATGATCGAGGAGCGCGATCGCTACGACTTGATTACCACCTTTGATGCAGTTCACGATCAGGCAAAGCCAGATGTGGTGCTGCGAAACATTCACAACGCACTGCGATCGGATGGCGTTTATCTAATGCAGGACATTCACGCCACAACCGATGTCGGTGGCAACCTTGATCATCCGATCGCCCCTTTGCTTTACACCGTCTCCTGTATGCACTGCATGAGTGTTTCGTTGGCCTATGGCGGCATGGGATTAGGCGCAATGTGGGGCAAAGAAAAGGCGCTAGAACTGCTGGCGAACGCAGGGTTTAAGCAAGTCGAAATTAAGCAGCTAGCGCACGATTTTCAGAACGACTATTACATCGTTCGCAAGCACTAGAGCAGGCAAAACCATGTGCAAAATCTGTGTACTCGCGGCACGGTATCCCCGTGCTCCTCAGGATTCGCTTGTCCTTAATCTCAGCCAATTTGCATCAGCGATCGCGGCTAAGCCGTTGATTGAATCCTCTCAAACTCCATCAGCTCGATCGACTCAGGAGAATACATCATGAAACATCAATCTGTGAACTACCAAACGCTAGAAGCTGTAATTCATTCAGCATCACATAAACACAGAAAATTAAGCTTGACCTCAAACATTGCTCGCCTTTGGAATCGAATTGTTGAATCGATCATTGCTATCAATGAACTCAAGATTTACTCACTCACAAGCAGATCGGGTATTGGGTATTGGGTAATCTACGATCCGCTGCTAGCGCGCAGAGTCTTCTTCAATTCCGAAGCAGAAGTACGGGAATGGCTCGATCGCCGCTACTACGAATAAATCCATGATTTGAGTCAACTTCGGCTCAATCTAACAGTCTGCTCTTTGCATTGCAGCAATGAACTCACCTTCATTGTCCAGAGTTCTTGCGTCCAAATTTCTCAAGTTCAACTACATTCTCAAGGAGACTAATCATGGCACAGGTATCTGAAACCGCCAACAACGATACATTTGCAACCGCAACTAATCTAGGCAACATTCGCAATAGCCCATTTGTTCGAGGTGATTTGTTTGGCACTGATACGGCTGATTTCTTCAAGTTTCAGGTTGATCGCCCTACCAAAGGCGGCATTGCCGTGATTCCACAGGGTGTTGATCCGAATTTGGTGCTGTTCAATAGTAGCGGTCAAGTCATCAGGAGTTCTGTCAATCCCGGAAATGCAACAGAAGGAATCTCGTTTGACAATTTGCCGACAGGTGAATATACCGTGCTAGTCAGTAAATCAACTGGCAGTGGCAGCTACACGCTCAGCGCCAACGGAACTGCGATTACTCGTGCCGAGTTGAGTGTGACAGTCGATCGGGTTACGGCGCTCAGTAGCTTTGACACTCCGGTTCCATTTACAAATTTCGGTCAGGCTGATTTTTTCATCAACAGCTCCCTTGACGGAGCAAACTTGAAAAGCAGGGTTTTTGGTAACGACAACGATATCAGCCCTAACTTCACTCTGAGCAAATCTGTTGATATCAACAAATCAGTGTTTAATGGAAGCGTTTCCGTCAAGGAGGATGATACTCCTTCTGACGATACGGCGGATATTAATCCTGGTTCTGGAACAGGTCTAAATTTCACATTTAACGCCCTCAAAAATGAAGTTCAACCTGGAACAGCTAGTACGTTTCCAATTAAACGTGAGGGAGAACTCATTACGGTAGAGGGAAATTCTGGTGACAGAGCAAGAGTTTCTTTACATGTAGACTACAACACCTTCACCTCATCAACGTCCAGCTTCAACAACAACACACCTGTTATCCGTGGTACTAACGCCAGCCAGAATCTGATCGGACAAAATCAGAGCGGCATTCTCTACGGCGAAGGTGGTAATGATAGACTTCTGGGCATGGGCGGTAATGATGCTCTATGTGGTGGCACAGGTAACGACAGGATTAATGGTGGCACTGGCAACGACATTAGCTATGGCGGGGCAGGGCGTGACGTTCACATAGGCGGCACTGGCAGAGACACCTTTGTGCTAACGCTCGATAGTGGCGTAGATGTGATCAGAGACTTCCAGAACGGCAGGGATAGGCTGGGTCTGTCAATGGAGTTGAATCCTGAAATTCTCGACATTGTGCAGCAGGGCAAAAACACCATAGTCGGTGTGGGCGATCATCGGCTTGCAGTGCTTTCCAACGTTAAAGCAAGTCAGATTACTGCTGCTGATTTCGTCACCGTTGATTTCACCCGCTTCAAAGGTATGGAAGTGCCCACCTTAGTGGCATAAAAAGGTGCCTTCATCGGGCAGCGTTATGTCTGCTGCCCTTCTTTTTCTTCATTGAGATTTTGCAATGGAACCGTATATTGTGTTTGCTTTGTTCATCTTGGCGATCGGAATAGTGGGCAGTGTTGTGATTGGTGTCCCCAGCGTCTTGCTGCTAAGAACTGAGCTGAAACAATACAGCGGTTCTCGACGATTTGCCCTCACTGCTTGCTGCGGACTGAGCGGGGTCGCCACACTCTTACTCACTGCATTATGGAGCCTATCTCTGACGCTAAACCTGGCTCATCTAAGTACAGGTCCTTCTGCTGATGAACTTGTTGCCTGGATCAAAGCGTTCATCGGCTTCGGTCTGTCACCGGGGCTAAGTCTGTTCTCAGCAGGACTAACCAGCCTTTGCTGGAGAAGAAGTTGAATTTCACATTAGCGGCATAAAAGATTGTTCAATCTGCCGATTTTGCCTCCATTGGTCTTCTCTTTCTCCATTGGAACTGCTATGGCGCTGTTTATTCTGTTCGCTTTGTTAATCGGATTGATTGGCAGCATTTTGATTGGTACACCTGGCATTTTGTTATTAATCACTAAGCTGCAACAACACACTGGATCTCAACGCTGCGTTCTTGCTACTTACTGTGGAATGAGCGCGACCCTTACCCTTTTGCTCACCACATCGTGGAGCCTGTCACAGTTCCGAACTATCACACCTCCAGACGGTGGAGCACCCACCCCCGATGATGCTCTTGCCTTACTAAAAGCTTGGATTGGCTTCGGTCTTGCACCAGGTCTGAGCCTATTCTCAGCAGGATTAACCAGCCTTTGCTGGAGAAGAAAGTGAAGCTTCCAATCCTCCAACAATATCGTTCATTCAGAATCTAGCTATGAACTCCTCCGCATCGTTCGCCCCTCAAGCTTTAGGTCAACTCCTTGGAGAATTTAACTGGCACAAACCGAAAGCAAAACGGCTATTTGTGGTCTGGTGTTTAATGATCCCAGTTTCGCTGTTTAGCTGGTTGTTCTTAATTGGTATTCCTGCAACCGTTCTCGCAATTCACTTTGCTCGTCGATCGTGGCAGCGATGGCGATCGCCTCAACCTGTTGTCCTACTCTACGAGCATGGTTTGATCGATCAACGCAAATCTGAATCTGTCATAGTGTTCTATACAGATGTGGAAATTCTACTGGTTGCAATCATCTGGTTAGGAGGAATCACAGGCTGTCTATGTACTTTGCAAACCAAAGACGGGCGCAAGCTGCAGTTTGATGAGCATCTCGCGCAGATTAAAGATTTAAGCTACATCTTGCAGGAACAGATGGTACGCGAGCAATTGCCGAATGCGATCGCCACCTACCGCCAAGGATTATCTATTGATTTCAAGCATCTGGCTGTGACCCCTGATGGACTGGTAATGGGCAAGAAACATTTACCCTGGCACGAGTTTGATTCTGCCACGGTGATTCAATCTCGAACTCGCAAATACATTCACACCTTCATCGAGATTAAGCAGAGGGGTCAGCAACAATTTTGGGCACGTCTCGATCAAAAGACGTTTCCAAACATGGCACTGTTTTTTGCCCTACTCGATCGCATTCAAAACTTAGAAAAGCGTGACGATACTTTTAGTCAGTTTTGAATCGTTCGCAAACGAAGAGCATATCGATTGCAGGTGAATCAACAGAAAGCGTGTCTGAACAGGCTTGCTAATAGTGCTCAACGCGATCGCGCTGCGCCTCTCCAAACTCTACTTCTCCTTTTCTATGAGGTAAATACCATGAATCAACGGTTGAAATTTTACAAAACTCTGTTCGTTGGATCGCTCCTCACCACGCTACTGCTGACCTATCCGATCAGCTGGGCGGGAAGTGCGATCGCTCATTCTGTAGACGATTATGCTCAAGGTCCAAATGCTTCTGCATCTACAGTTCCACTGTTCGAGGGGTTAGGCAGCTATAGCCATTCGATCTCCACCACAAATGCTCAGGCTCAGCGCTATTTTGATCAGGGCTTGATTTTGTCCTACGGCTTCAATCATGCTGAAGCACTGCGATCGTTCCAGCAAGCTGCCCAACTTGATGCCAACTGCGCCATGTGCTACTGGGGCATGGCTTATGTGTTGGGACCGAACATTAATGCGGCGATGGAAGATGGAGCCGTTCCCACTGCTTGGGAAGCAATTCAACAAGCGATCGCCCTCAGTGAGTATGCTAGCCCCAAAGAACGAGCCTACATTGCAGCACTTGCCACCCGTTACACCGCTGAACCCGTCCAAGACCGCACAGCCCTCAATCTTGCCTATGCCAACGCCATGCAGCAAGTGGCGCAGCAGTATCCTGACGACCCTGATGCCGTCACGCTGTTCGCAGAAGCGCTGATGGACACCACCCCTTGGGACTACTGGGAAGCGGACGGCACCCCAAAACCCGAAGGGGCAGAAATCATCGCCACGCTCGAATCGGTGCTGCAACGTCACCCAAATCATCTAGGAGCGCTGCACCTGTACATTCATGCAATGGAAGCCGAACGTCCAGAACTCGCAGCCCAAGCTGCCGATCGCTTGCGGGATCTCAACATCAACACCGGACATCTGATCCACATGCCAGGTCATATCTACATCCGGGTGGGACGCTACCACGATGCAGTTATTGCTAATCAACTAGCGGCAGCCGCCGATGCCCATTATGCTCACCAGCATGATCCAGAAGGCACTTACCCGGTTGCCTACATGCCCCATAACCATCATTTTCTCTGGTACGCTGCTGTGATGTCAGGTGAGCGAGAGGTGGCACTGCAAGCAGCTCACGACACAGTTTCTCTAGTTGATCAATCCTTAATTCGAGAAGCAGGCTACGGCACCTTACAGCATTACGCCGTGATTCCGCTTTACACCTATGTCAAATTCGGCATGTGGGATGAGATTCTGGCGCAACCTGCTCCAGCTGAAGATTTGGTTTACCCAACCGGGGTTTGGCGCTTTGCTCGTGGTATGGCATACACCGCCAAAGGTCAGCTTCAACAAGCAAGTCAGGAACTCGAGAAACTCAGAACGATCGCTGCCAATCCTGCCCTGGAAGGGGTAACAATTTGGGACATTAATACTACGGCTCATCTACTTAAGATCGGTTCTGAAGTGTTGGCAGGAGAACTCGCTGCGAAGCAGGGCAACTTTGAAGCGGCGATCGCGCACCTGCAACAAGGCGTTGAACTCGAAGACAGCCTCAATTACGACGAACCCGCCCCCTGGTATTCCCCGGTGCGGCAAACATTAGGAGCTGTACTGCTGCAAGCGAATCGTCCTATGCAAGCGGAGCAAGCCTACCACGAAGATCTGGCAACTTATCCAGAAAACGGCTGGTCGCTGTATGGATTGGTGCAAAGTTTACGAGCGCAGGGCAAAGAGCAGGAGGCACAGCAAGTACAGTCCCGATTTGAGCAGGCTTGGCAATATGCCGATACCTCGATCGCTGCTTTGCAGTAGTCGTTATGTAAAGTGTTTCCCTAATTTGCAATTCTTCTCAAGAACTTGACTCATTGGGATTATTTCATGCAATACCTTACCTCACCGACCCTCACAACCATTTCCTACGACAAATATGGCAGCGGTCACCCCTGGTACTTGTACATGGTGCCTTCAGCAACCACAACACCAACTGGGGGTTTGTAAAACCTCTACTCGAGCAGCAGTTCACCGTTTATGCGATCGCTCGTCGCGGACGGGGTGAAACAGACGCAACTGAAGGTCACAGTCTTGATGATGAAAGTATGGATGTCGTGACCCTGATTCAGGCGATCGATGAACCCATTTTCCTTCTGGGTCACTCCTATGGTGCTCAAGTTGCCCTTGCTGCAGCGAACAAAGTTCCTAACCGCGTGCTGAAACTCGTGCTTTACGAGGCTCCATACCCGCAAGCGCTCAGCAAGGAGGCTCTGACGCAGCTAGAGGCACTGGTACAGTCAGATTGTTGGGAGGACTTTGCAATCACCTTCTTCCGCGATGTTCTATTTGTCCCGGTTAAGGAGCTAGATGAACTGCAAGCCACCGATCTTTGGTCGCCAATTATTGCCGATGCAAAGGCAACGCTAGGCGATCTGCGGGCAATGGTCAGATACAGTTTCAAAGCCGATTGCTTTCGGGATCTTGCAATCCCGGTGCTGCTCCAGATTGGCAGCGAAAGCCCTCGTGACCTTTATGTGACTGATGCGATCGCTGCCGTCCTGCCTGATGCTCGCATTGAAAAGCCCGGTTTGAGCAAGCTTGGCATCATGCAGACATCTCGCTTACAGTCTCACGGTAAGGAAACGCTCGGTGTTGGTTGGCTGCTGACCAACACCGACCAAAAGGGTAACTTAAACAGCAGGGAAACAGGACTTGATGGGGTGCATTCATGACAACGGAACATCCACTCGCTTCAGGGCTGTGGACTGACGTTGAACAATGAAATACGTTGCCCATCGGTGAGACATTAGTGGTTCTGTTTAGCCCAAGAGCAATCACAAGATAGGATGATGACCACCGAAACAACCATTACAACTCGTTCCGCATTGGGTGAAAAGATATGAAAGATTGGTACAAAGAAGACCTTGCTTATATTCACGATGCGGGTCACAGCAATTACGCGCTCAAATCTGCTCCAGGTATTCTCGATATCCTGGCTCAAAACAATATTCGAGAAGGTTTAGTAGTTGACTTGGGCTGCGGTAGTGGGCGATCGGCATTAGAACCTACGAAAGCTCATTACTAGGTACTTGGAGTCGATATCTTTGAGTCGATGCTGGCAATTGCTCAAGCCAGGGTTCCAGATGCTCAGTTTCGAGTTGAATTGTTGTTTAAAGTCGATATTCCATCTTGTAATGCGGTGATTTCAATTGGAAAATGTTTGAATTACTTCTTTGATAAAGATAATACTGACCCAGTACTGACTCAACTTTTCGATCGCATCTATCACGCCTTAATCCCAGAGGGCGTTTTCATCCCATAAGAACCCAGTCGTAATTCATCCAGAGAGATTGGTAAGTTTTTGCACAATTTTTTTATGCTTGGGCGATCGCACCTGCAAGTCGATACAGAGCAGTGGAGAGCACTCGCAGTTAAAGAAACGCTAGAGGTCGAGTTTGAAACGGGAGCGATCGAACTCAAAACTTATAGCCTCTGAACCTGGACTACCGCGAGGACAATCCGTCAGACCACTTTAGAACGATGAATGGAGTAAGCAAGATGAAGATTCGCTTGTTTGAAACACAAGATGCTGAACAAGTCGCACGATTGTTTCACGAAACAGTTCATGCAGTGAATATTCGCGATTACTCAAGCAATCAAGTCAATGCATGGGCACCCGATGATGTTCACTTTAGAAATTGGGCAGAGGTATGCTCAAGCCGATTTACTCATGTTGCGGATGACGAAGGCGTCATTGCAGGATTTGGAGAACTAGAAGTGAATGGACATATTGACTGCTTCTACTGCCACAAGAACTATCAGCGTTGCGGAGTAGGCAAGCAACTCTATCGGACGATCGAAGCAAAAGCGATTGAGCTAGAGTTGAACCTTCTATTTGTTGAAGCCAGTATTACTGCAAAGCCATTTTTTGAGCGGATGGGATTTTCAGTTGTTAAAGAGCAGAAAGTTACTCGACGGGGTGAAATACTCATCAATTATGCGATGGAGCAGTTCCTCAACCAACGCCACTGAAAAAATTTTGCTCCCAGTCCTATGCTCAATCAATGGAAGTGATTCGATGAACACAAAATCTCACCGTTCGTTAGGTCGGACTCTATTTCTCTCTGCTCTCGCGACGACAAAACCCACTCAATTGTTAGAGAGTGATATCTGGACGGCGCATGTTCTGCCGCATAGCGCGATCGAAGAACTTGCCCCACAACTTTGGCATGTCACAGGTATCCTGCCCGGCGTTGTGCCACCCCGCGAAATGGTGCTGTACCGCCTACCAGATTCGACGCTGCTCATTCACAGTGCGATCGCCCTCAATGAAACAGAAATGCAGAAGCTAGAAGCATTAGGAACTCCCGCTATCTTGATTGTTCCCAATCGAATTCATCGCCTGGATGCGGCAGTATATAAACAGCGTTATCCCCAACTGACAATCGTTTGTCCAGCAGCGGCAAAACCGTATGTTGAAGCGGTTGTCGCTGTCGATGGCACAGCTGAGGAAATTTTACCCGCTTACGGAATTGTCTGCCATCAACCTGCGGGAGTTTATGAGCAAGAACTGGTTTATGAGCTTCCCCTATCGGTTGGAAAAGCACTGGTTTTTACGGATATTCTGTTTAACCTAACGCCAGCCTATCTGCAAGCGACGATTCCTGAGCGCGGTTCACTGTTTGGTTGGTTAGGGGCGAGCGGTTTCTTTGGCATGACTCGATTTGGGCGCTGGTTTTTTCTAGAGGATCGCGCTACCTACCGAGCATGGTTAACCTCATTAGCAGACGGTATTCCTGATCTGCGTGTCATCTCTGTCGCGCACGGTTGCCCGATTACTGACAATTGTGCTCAACATCTGCGGCAGTCCGCCGCTCGCCTACGGTAGCTTGTTGGCGTTCGATTGCCCCAAAGCCTTTTACTCGTAATTTAGGGTTGTGTCACAAATATTTTCAACTGAAGAATGATTTGTATCTTTCACATTGCTCCAAGCAACAACCCCAATGCGGGTAGCTCTATAAGGCTCACTGCAATGGGTTCTGTCGCAAAAAATCTTTTTAACTCTACCTACAGAGTTGTATTATGCATACTTCAGCACTGCAAATAGTGTTTCCTAAAGTTTTTGCGACAGAACCCACCAGCTTACCCTTCAGCATCCTCCGGCAAGAACTATACAGAAGTGCATTACCACTCATATTCCAACTCGCCCCGATTGATTTTGCCTACAAGTTTCGAGTACAGTTGCAATGCTTCTGGAACTATCTTTTGGTGTGCAAAAGCAATGGTTTTGATTTGTTCTAATTCGTCATGAGAGAGCCAATCGTCTGAAATCGCCGCTTCAATCGTCCTCCTCAGTTCTTCTAATTGTTTGACTTCTTCCGGTGAAAGTTCTTCAGTCGAAAAATGTTCAACTTCCATGATGATTGTCTCCTTTAAATTAATTACCGTCATCTAGACCATTCAAAAGAACGCTGAGAGTGACATCTGATCTCTACTTAGAGTGCTTGAAGGGTCGCTGTCACTAGATGTCATCAGATGCAACTAGGTTAGGGCTTATTGTTTTGGTTAGCGTTGGATAGCTGATGCCTCACGTAAAGGCGTTCAAGGGATAAAGATGTTAACCTTGACCATCTGCCGAAATCCCGTATCGATAAGCACGTCCATTTTTATAAGCCGTAAAGTTGGTTGAGCCATGAAACCGGACCATGAATTGATCGGTAGCTGAACTGCCGTTCATTCTAATGGTCACGCTAATTGTGTCCTCAGATTCGACTTGCCAAGAGCCTTGCCCCAGGTTATCAGCGCGAACGGTTCCATTTTGGGAAAACACCCACGGCACCTCATGGAAATCAGAATTACGCCCATTCTCCGCAGTCTCAACTAGCCACGACGTGTTGCCAACCTGCAGAAAGGTATGGGTTCCACAGACAACACTACTATCTATTGTCATGACGCAAGTCGTGAATTCTTGAGCAACTGCTGTCATAGGAAGCCCCAAGAGCGTGGCACCCAGCACGCAACTGGTTATCCATTTGTTGAGTTTGGGAACGGGAAAAGAAATGAATGGTTTCATCGTGAAAATCCTCTGTTTTGAACGACTTAGATGAAGATGAGCAGGCTAAAGCTTCCAGAGACAACTCACTTGCTGAAGCCAGTTGAGGTGCATGGGGAGTAGAAATGTTGACTTGTTGAAAGTCTTGGGTAGCGTTGGGGTGAGAGGGTTTTACTTTGGTTCTCTGGGCTGTTTCTCATCACTCTTTTACTGTAGGCGGTGGTCTTGCTGGTGGCGATGGCTAGAAATTAGGGAAAGTTATGGACTTGGTTAAGGGAGCTGAGTAGAAACTGACATTGTTGACGAACCATTGCCTCATATCCTAAAAACGCTGAATCTTTGTCATTCTCTTGCTGAAACCGATTGAGTTTTGTAAATCGCACCCCTTCAATTACCCCCTAATGGGTGAGCTACTTCAGAGTAAAACCGCTTAATGTTGAATCTATCGCTCATTCAGCAGAGGCAGTGAGCTTATATAGCAGAAAATATGGCAACGAGACGTATCCAAACAAGCGCCAAACGGTTCTTGCCATTCGAAAGCAGCAGCTCGCAGTTTTCATGCCTATTGCTCCACAGGAGAAGTTTTAGCACTCAGACACGCTTTTATCAGGATTGAGCATAAGACTCCATAGTCCTTCATCGGTCGTTCTATAAACTTGCCTGTTATGCCTCATGAACAAACTCGTAGCAGCAATTTTATGTCTCCTTCCCCACCTCCGTGTCCTAATCTCATAGAGCGTTGAAATGAGTTGAGTGGCAAAGTTAATTCATAAAGGAAGATAACCTGCTGGTGAATTTCGGATCTTTGTAGAGAGTTGGTAGAGCAGTGTAAGCCATGATTACCAACGAGCTAAGCAAAACAACAAAAAGAGAAAATAAGATGCAACAAAGTGAGCAAACTCTGAAAAGTGGGCAAGTTCTGTCTAACATCAAGCATGGTGGACACATTCTGGAAGATAAATCTCCGCAGGCGGCTGAGTTAGCTAGGAAGCAGGAGTCCATTACCCTAGCTGCGGATGCGGTGGGCGATGAAGACCCTTTTGAAACGAAATTCGACTATCTTTTCCTAGATCTGACGACCGATCCAGCAGCTCACCTGCCAGCGGACGACCCTGCCACGGTTGTGACTGCTCTTAAGGCTTTGGGTGATGCCATGGTGGAAGACTCCTTATCACCGGGAGAAGATCCTTTACAGCCAACAGAGAACTCGACGATCCCCCCGGTCTACACCTATTGGGGGCAGTTTATCGACCATGACCTGACTGCTAATACAGATCGCGATTCAACGACCAGTGACATTACTGTTCCTAATCTGAAGCCACTTCCTCCAGAAGAGGTTGTGATGAAGCTGAAGAACCTGCGGCAGCCGACGGTCAATCTTGATAGTGTCTACGGTGATGGACCAACGGTTGATTCAAGCAACCCAACTCGGGCAAGCAGCTTCTATGACGGTATCAAGTTCAAGGTTGGCACCGTTGCCACAAACCCGCCAGGTACACCTGAAGGTGAAGGAATTCCTGGGGATTTCATTCCTCCCGATGGTGATTTGCAACGGGATTTGCCACGTGTTAATAAGATTGCGCAAATTGCCGATGCTCGTAATGACGAGAACCTCATCATTGCGCAGCTCCACACTGCCTTTTTACGCTTCCACAATGCGGTTGTAGATTGGTTGCAGACCAACGAACCTAGCTACAAGGGTGGAGAGTTTCAGCTGTTTGAGCGTGCTCGACAGCTCACTCGTTGGCACCATCAGTGGCTTGTCGTCCACGATTATCTGAAGACCATAACGATCGCCGGGATACCCGATAAGATCTTGCTTAGTGGACCAAAGCACTACGCACCACGCAACGGCGAACCATTTATGCCGCTGGAATTTTCCGTTGCAGCTTATCGTTTCGGGCACACTATGGTTCGTGCTGCCTATGACCACAACCGCAACTTTGGACGCCCCGGTAGGGTGATCCCGAACGCATCCTTTGATTTACTCTTTGCCTTTACCGGCAACGGATTCACGCGCGATCGAGAAGACCCGACTAAAGTTATCCCGAACCCGTTCCTTGGTCAGACCGATGTGCTGCCCTTTAACTGGATCATTGAGTGGGATCGCTTCGTCAACAAGGGCAGTTTCTTCCCTGATCACTTCGCACGCAAGATTGATACTCGTTTGGCACCTCCCCTCAAAGACATGGTTAATGAGGGTAATGATGAGCCTGATCCAAACTTTAAGATCATCCTAAAGCGCCTGGCTCGACGCAATCTCCTGCGTGGATATCTACTCAATATTCCAACAGGACAGAGTGTCGCGAAGGCAATGGGTGTAGACCCTTTGAGCTCTGATGAACTGCGCCTAGGCAACAGCGGAAGCTTAAACCAAGTTCTGGAAGAGAACGGCTTTCTCAATCGGACACCGCTCTGGTTCTATGTGCTCAAGGAGTCTGAGGTTCGTGCTAACGGTAACTCGCTTGGAGAGCTTGGCAGTCGCATCATTTGCGAGACGATTATCGGTCAAATTCTTAATGACCCAGAGTCCTATCTCAGTCAGAAAGGCGGTTGGGACCCTAGCCAAGGTGTGAAGCTATCCAACGGTGATCCGATCGTGACTATTGGTGACTTCATCCAGTTTGCTGGCATCCCTGCATGAGCAAGCAAACCTCGATATGGAGATTGAATTTTGCGACACTCGGTTTCTCCTGAATTGAGGGTAGGTTCGACCCGTTTGCAGTAAACCTCGACAATTTGTTGAGAAGTTTGAATGCTAACCAGCTTGAGAATTGGCGATCGCTGAAGCAGATAAAGTCAGTGTGTAGAGAACTGTTGGGTTTCCTTCGTCAACCTAACTTCCAGGCGAGCGATCGCACTACCTTCGACTTTGAGATGTTCCGGTTCAACATCAATTTATATCTCTATTTAGCGACGCCATTTACTCTAGCGGTTAAAGCAGAGACTTACAAACAAAGATTAGGGAAAGAGAGATGCCATTTCAAAACAACTACGTAAATTTAGTTGCAGAGAAGACCCAAGCCCACACCCGCTTGATCCGAGACTATGACGGTGCCAACAGAGATTTTGACTTCATTATCATTGGTTCCGGAATGGGTGGCGGCTTTCTGTCCGACGACCTAGCGGATCGGCTGGGTCAGAGTCATCGCATTCTGGTGTTGGATGCTGGTTCCTTCATTTATCCCACACATGTTTACAACATCAGTCGGGTACCCAACGATACTGTGGCAAAGCATTTTGGCGTCGATAACTTTAAGCAGCCACCAAGCGATTCTCATTTCATTGGTGAAAAGCCCCAATTAGCTTTTGGTGGACGCTCCATCTTTTGGTCAGGTCTAATCCCGGATATTCAGGACTGGGAACTGGAGTTCTTCCCAAACAACGTTCGCCAGGATTTGGACACACGTTACCTTGAGCTGGCTGGCGAACGAATGAATGAGTCGATCTCACTGGGCAGAAAAGCAAAGGAATTGGTGGAGCATTTCAGCAATAGTAGTCTGAATGATGATTTTTTGATACAGGAGACATCTCGCGCTCTGCATCAACCCTATCTCGAGTCCGATGGTACGCCGCGCAGTCAATTATTTACAGAACCGACTGGTGTCTTCAACACGGCTGAACTGCTCATTAATCAAGTGGGGTTAACACCTGGTGCGGAGCAAGATGGCAATGGACTCTTCATCAAGCTCAACAGCTTCGTAGAAGCCATTAACAACGTGCCATTTGATTGGTATGAAGTGAAAACCACCAATACCATCACAGGAGAGCAAGTTAGTTTTTATGCGCCTAAAGTCGTGATTGCCGCTGGTTCCACGGAAAGTCCCAAGCTGATCAATCGCTCTGCGATTTACCAAAATCTGCCCGATCGCGTTAAGCAGCTTGTAGGCTTCGGCTTAACGGATCATCCCGTTACTGGAGAGTCTCAGGCTTTTGTTTCGTCGTTCGGCAGAAATGGTCAAAGAATTTCTCTCAGCCGCCGTGATCATGCCAAGATCATCTTCTACTCACGCGGTAAGCTTGACGCTAACGGACATCTGATCTATCCCTTTAATATCGAGATGAACGTCAATCACGAATACTGGCACCTACGCAACAACGACCCCTCTGCTGAGCCAGTCGTTGACGATACAAGCAAGACCCGTATAGATATCAAGTTCAGCTTCGCCAATTGCCTGGATGATGATAACGGTATTTTCTCGCACGCCAACGACGGTTACACCCCCAACATCCGCTTCAAGAGATTCTCGATGCTGGATGATTTGTTGCAGTCCCGCTTCCCGGCTCTCGCGGGCTGGACGAAGGGGCGTCAGGATTTCTTCAATCTACTCAATCAAACGCGAGATCGTGTCTTTGCAGAATTCAATGATGTGAACTTGATTACTGGTGATTATGGCGAGGGCGAGGGCAAGCAATGGCCCTTCGGTTGGGGAACCGTACATCATGCCTGCGGCACTTTACGGATGCCGTGGAAGCCTAACCGCAATGCTAACTTCAACCAAGAGTCGATTGTGGACGAAGACCTCAAGGTTCGAGGCACTACCGGTCTGTATGTTTGCGATATGTCTGTCATGCCAATCAGTACTGCGGCAAATCCCGTCCGCACTCTTGCGGGTCTAGCCTTGCGACTGTCGCAACACTTGGGCTGAGAGAGTCACCAAGGCAGGAAACACACGGCAGCCGGTTGCGTTGCAGGAACAGGTAATGATACGTCGGCTCATCACTCACAATCTGTCGTTTAACACAGCATTTGGGCTCTTATGCTAGACACTGCTGGCGAATTATTTCTTCATGCCTAAATTACCCATTCCGTTGTTGTTCAATGATATTTAGCTAGAGAACGATAGAGATTCAGAACTTTCAGTTTGTTAAGCAACGTTTCGTCAGCAATGTCAGTATCCTATCGTTATCTCAAGGTTAGACGGTTACGCATCTGTGCTCTAATCTGCTGCTAGGATTAGTCTAAAATCTTTATCTTTGTTATCTTCAATGCAAAGGGAAGATGTCACCTTTTCCCACCGACTGGGTTGAAGAAAATGGATAACATAGCGGCTACAACTACTCAATAGGAACAGCATCGTGAATCCATAGCTAAGTACTACGCAGGCTCAAAGGTTTTGTAGTATAGAACACACCTGCATTGGTGAGTGCAGACGTTAAAGGACCTAGGCTAACTCTCAGAATTGCGAATTTTGGTAGAAGTAACTGGTAGGCGCATCTGACTTTTTTCTAACCTTCTATGACTGACACTGTGGATATGTAATGTGTAGACTTGGTTAAACCTATAGGCAGAGAGGTTGCTTTGTTCTCAGTGGTGTAAATACTTTAGATTCTCTGACAGACGTTAAGCTCAAAAATAACTCCACTGAACAATTCGGCTTGTCTACCTTACCATCGACCGATTTTTGCAACAGAACCTTAAGCAATACCGAATTAAGTGTTCATTCTAGCGGTTTTTGTCCTGGAGCAAGCAACAATGAGCATGTTTCGCCTTGCGGTCGGGCTACCGTACAAAGCTTCAATTAAGTTTCGTGCAGAGTACCCGTTAGCGATGGCTTTGCCAGAAGTTAATTGAAACGTTTTAAGAGGATTTTTTACAATGAAAACGGTATTACTCAGTATCCAAAAGTTTATTTTTGCTGAGAAAATCACGCTCTTGGAGGAGGAGCGCAAAACATTGGTTGCCCCCATCGACAATGAGGTAACTGCTGTTGATATCGATCAGGTTACAAACTTTGTAGATTTTCTAAACAACAATCAGGCGAATTATCGATCGCCATCAGCCAATACAGATGCCCTGGCTCTTAAAGTACTGGATGCCAGAGTAGGCGATGCCCAACATTAGGACAGGGGCGATCGCACAGTTGCAAACTGTTAAGGTTGAAAGGCTGAAGCATAGACAGTAACCTCAATGGCAGTAAGAAGCAATCCTTTCGCTCGCAGAGTAACCCTAATCGCTTTAACCATCCTTACGGGAATAGGGTTAACACTAGCTTCTCTACGTTATAAACAGCCAGCTATTTGTCAAGAACTCTGCACAGGAGCGCAACCCTGCCAAGTTGGACAGTGTAAGTTTGGAGAACAAAGAGCAGGCTTTCCAATTCCGTTCGTTCGAGATGCAGAGGGAGGCTCACCGACGAGTGGTTGGGGGAAGGTCGGGGCGGAAGATTATTTCTACGCCGATCTGAGAGGATTTGCCCTCAATGTCGCTGCCTATAGTCTTGCTTTAGGGCTGTTTCAAAGATTGGTAGGGTGGCTTCTGCGTTCATTACAGGGGCGGAGGTTGTGAAGGCTATTGGCGAAACATTGCATAACAGCCCTTCGGACTTCATCCCGTCCAGAATCCATTATCGTAACTTCTCGTTTCATGCCTTGATTCAGCAACGCCCAACTCCTTACCTGAAAGGAGGGCTGCGGTTTCGACCACAGCCCTCCCTAGTACCTGGACTACTCGGCTTAGCCCAAGAAGGTAAACACATTAGGGTTGTTGAGATAACCTGCAGAGTTGTTGACGAATTGAGTCGAGACATCCTGGAACACGGCAACCACATCATTTTTGTCTTGCTCAGAACCAATGTAAGTCAAAGCAACATCGGTAAAGGCATCGGTATTGGCTCTACCAAACCCCTGTCCCCAAGAGACGGGTGTGAGTCTGTAGTGTTGTGAGAAGCCGTCCAGTACAACGGAGTCTTGCTTGTTGTCCAGAGAAGCCTGAA
The DNA here is from genome assembly GCF_014696015.1 of Oculatella sp. FACHB-28. Lineage (NCBI taxonomy): Bacteria > Bacillati > Cyanobacteriota > Cyanophyceae > Oculatellales > Oculatellaceae > Oculatella > Oculatella sp. FACHB-28. Next base: position 20,519 of record NZ_JACJPJ010000023.1, read on the forward strand.
AGTCTGTAATGAGGGCAAATCCTTTGGAATTAGCGGTGCTCAACAAATCGTCGTTCAGGTAAGACTGGTTGCCAGCGGCATCTGTCATCACAAAGACATCTGCCCCGGCACCGCCCGTTAGCCGATCAAACTCAGGTGTACCACCCCCGTAGCTGCGGATCGTGTCGTTGCCCACACCACCGTTGATAGCGTCATCTCCTGCCCCACCCCAGATTTGGTCGTTGCCTGCACCGCCCAGGATGCGGTCGTTGCCCACACCACCGAGAACAATATCGTTGCCCGCATCTGCACTTAGAATGTCGTCGCCTACTCCGCCATCCATTCGGTCGTCGCCTGCACCCCCTCGAATCCGGTCGTCGCCTGCTTCGCCAAACAGTCGGTCGTTGCCTGCTTCGCCAAATATTTGGTCATGTCCCACGCCGCCCAGGATGCGGTCGCTGCCATTGCCGCCAAATATTTGGTCAAATCCACCTCTGCCGTTGATGACGTCGTTGCCACCTAATCCTTTAATCAGATCGTCTTGCTGAGTACCACGAAGAACGTTGCTGCGGTTGTTGCCATTGATGGTTGCCATGATCGGGGTCTCCTCTTGTGGATGAATTGGATGTTGGTTGATGAGTTGATTGCAGTTTGAAGCGCAACACTGCAGAGCAATCTGCCCAGGCAGGAACCTTGCAGGTTGCAAGCTTTCCGGTGGGAGTTGCACTTGCTGATGCCATCTGGGAGAGATGACATGCAGCAGGTTGTGGAGTGACTTCAAGCTTTTGTGGAGGGAGCGAGTTGGGTTCGTTGTGTCGTTCCCGCTTCGTTCCTCATGTACATCAATGTATTCGCTAACCTCGGCGGTGGCGATGCCTAAAAGTTAGGGAAAGTTATGGTGTTTTTTAAGTCGCTTTGGCAGAGCATGATGGGGTGGTTGAAGCGGTGCGATGGAGACATACTTTCCAAAGGTTAAGCCGACCGTCTCGCCGGAATAACGGAATCTCGGGCTTTGCATTTTTCAATGTCTAGCCAATATTTAGGGTCGGCAGCATTGGGCGATCGCCTGGGCATTAACTCAACTTCTGCTTGCTCAAGTCTTTTAACAACCCTCTGCATTTAGTTCCGAGCGTCTCCCTTTGGTATTGCCCAGAAGTGGCGATCGCCCTTACTTTGAATGTTGCTGTCGCCGGTAGTGCATTAGATTAATGTGGGATAGGTGGCGATGTCGTGCCAAATCCATAATCGCGTCGTTAATCCTGCTCGTTGAGCAGCAGTGTTTTTGAGTCGGCTGTGTTGCCAAATCCAGTTGAAGTAACTCACGACTAACCGAGTTGTCACTTTGGTTTGTTCCCATAGTTTGCCGAACTTATTCTGTCGTCGGTGCCATCTCCCTGTTTGTTGCCGCACAATTCCATTGGTGCGCTCTAATCGCTGTGTTTTGTCTTTACCAATGTAATGTCCTATCTCTGGTGGCAGGACTCATTCGTATCCACCCCAATCATCAGTATTGAATTGCTTGCAGTGGGTCTTTCCTTCTGTGTTCACGACTAATTGCTCAATGAATGCATCCGTATGTTTGCCCACACAGGCAGTGAGAATCAAACCACTAGAGCAGGCAAGACTTAAACCAATCCAACAATTGCCCCGGTTCAGCTCCCCAGTTGTGCATTGCTTCTGTTTTTTGAAACAAATGACCACATCTCATCGGCACTAACTTCCTCAGTTTCGACCGCTTTAACTTCCCCGTTGTGTACCAATTGTGCTTTTTGGCTGGCAGCACGAATAATGCTGACGACTGTGTTGTAAGCCAGTTTAGTCGTGCGGCTAATCCCACGCAAACTACTGCCTTCACTATGCGCTTGCAGCACTTGGCGGATTTGTTCAGCTCTGATATGGCGACGATAGTAAAGACTATCAAAGGATTCACAGAAGGTTTGCAAGCAAGCAGGACAAAGATAACGTTGATGACCATTGGGCATCTTGCCGTATTTGTGAGCTTTGCTATGACCACACAGCGGACATTCCATCGTATTAGGTGACAATGCAGATGGGCTCTTCCCAGCTTTTGGTGCTCTTGGGATATCTCTTTAGGAAGCTTGTAACTCTGTAGGTGTTGCTTTTGCAGTGAGGATAAAGCGTTTGCTGAGTAAGTCTAAATTGGCTCGTCCATACATTTGTCGTTTCAACATCTTCAACCGATTGTTTAATCCTTCCACTGGACCATTACTGACATTGTTCAGCATACTGGCTTTGACTGCGGCATAGTCATCAAAAAGACCGTTAGCAAAGGTTTGCAAAGGTTTTAATGCATTCTTCAGTACCTTCATTAACCAATCGTCAAAAGCTTCGGCTTGACGCTGACGCAGCATTCGTAAAAACTCATCTGCTAAACCAATTGTCATTGCAATATCGGGATGTTCTGCAACTAAATCATTTAGCAATTGAACCTCGTCTTTGTCCCGATTCTTCTGGTGCTTCAGGACTAAGTATGCAACCCGACGTGGAGTGAGTGGTGGTGTTTGCCGGTCAACAACTTTTGGGAGGTTTTTGGGAGGTAGCACTCTAGCAGGAGCTAGTCCCTCTGCTTCACGTATCTGGCTAATGTAACGGGTCAATGTCCGGTCACTGCCACTGTATCCTTGCGTTTGCAGAAGAACCAAAAGAGTCCTAGGCTGCCTGATTCCCTCATTCCACCACTCCAGAAGCATCGGTTTGTAGGGGTCTAGCACGCTTTTACCAAAAGTACATTTTCGAGTCGGGGTGGGTGGAAAATCGGGTAGCGCCAGAAATCACTGTACGGTTCGTACACTCACCCCAACCGTTTGAGCAATCTCTGTTTGCAACCACCCTTGTTCATACAGTTTTTTGATATCTTGCTGTTGCCCAACACGCTGTTGATAAGCAGTTTGGGTTTGCGCTTGGGCTTGGGCTGTAGCAGTGGGCTTGGCTATCACAACCTCCGTTGTCGCAGATGTGAAAGTCTTATGCTGCTTATGTTCAACCACTTTTAGTTCTGCTCGATAGCTGTTGAAAACCTGCTCTAGAGACTCCCCCAAGTTGTGCACTAAATGAAATCGGTCAGCTACTTGTATAGCGTCTGGTGACCCTTGCATCATCCCACTTTTATAGGCACTGGAGCGGTCGCGCGACAGCACTTCCACCCCAGGATGCTGAATCAGCCACTCCGCTAGCGTCTCTGCTTTGCGGTCTGGTAATAAAGCAATCGGTTGATGACGATCTAAATCCACTAAAATCGTGCCGTAGCGTTGTCCCTTACGAAAGGCAAAATCATCGACCCCCAGAACTTTTGGCACTGCAAATTGAGGCAGAGGAAGCCTTTTGATCAGGTTCAAAAGTGTACTCCCACTCACGGTAGTTCCTAGATGATGCGCTAAACGAGATCCTGCTGCACCTCCTAAGGAGAGCCCGATCTCTTGTAGTCTCTCTACCAATCGCAGGGTCTTTCTAGCCCAAGGAGCTACCAATTGTGCTAACCGTTCTGTGAAAATCCGACGATGGCAATTGGAATTGAGACAAAAGAATTTGCGAACGTGTAAATGCAAGGTCATGCTGTATTGAGCCAGACTGAGATCTTGCAGGCTGCGTTCATAGCCGCTATGAACACGGTGGCTAGAAACGCCACAAAGGGGACATTGGGCAGTTCTTTGAGTTGATGAGACGGTTACGAATAGATGGTGATTAACCGTATCGAGGTTCCAGTTGTCCAAGTAAATTTGTTGGGTATCTGGCAGAGAATGTCGAAGGAATTCCACGTCCTTTGAAATCCTGAAAGGGAGATATCTTGATCATGCCCTAAGATCACCAAAAGCTGAGAAGAGCCCTAGGAGCTTGACATTTAATACCATCGCGTGTTTTCTAGTTGATGAGCCTCTTTACTCTATCAATCCCACATCAAATTGACGCACTATCAGCCACTTCTCCTGCACTTAAAACCTTGCCCACCTTCATCCCTGCTCGATCGCTGAAACCGCTGTTGGTAGGACCTGGTGCAGAAGCAATCACATCCACACCTTTGGGTGCAAGTTCTACATACAAAGCTTCCGCTAGGGTCTGCACATAGGCTTTGGTCGCTGCGTAGTGAGCCGCAAAAGGCATCCCCTGAAATCCCACGATCGAACTCATCAACACGATGCCGCCCCGCTGCTGCTGGGCAAACCGCTGCGAGAAGTGCCAAGTTAGCCCCAAGAGCGAGCGACAATTAACATTCAACATCTCCATCTCTTGTTCCAATTGGGAATTAAGAAATACTCCTGATGTTCCAAAACCTGCTGCCGCTACCAGTAACCCCACATCCAAATCGTCAGTCTGCGCCACAAGGCTGTTTACACTCATTTCTACCGCTAAATCCTTGATGACCAGGCGCACCTCAATCCCATAGGGATCGCGTAAATCCTTCGCCATCTGCTCTAACACAGCTTGACTTCGCGCTACCAAGACAAGATTCAACCCTTCCTCAGCCAACTTCAGAGCCATCTCACGCCCGATGCCAGATGAGGCACCCGTGACAACAGCCCAAGGACCATACCGGGTTCTCAATCGATTTTGCAAATTTCCATACCAATATTTAAGTTTTTATATTCAATCTTTTGAATACAAAAACTAAGGTACACTCAAATCATGGAACCCGTCAAGAATGATTTGGTCCTAAATCGCTGGACCCTTTACCTTTATGGCTCTCAAGCACACAATTCTCGCTTTTTTATCACGTCAACCTTTGAGTGGTTATGAAGTCGCCAAAGAATTTACGGAAGGATTTGGAGGCTGCTTTTGGAAAGCGAGTCAACAGCAGGTGTACGCTGAACTTGCCAAGCTAGAGCAACAAGGTTGTGTCACCTACGAGGCAATTCCCCAGGCTGGACGTTTAGATAAGAAAATCTATTCCATCACTCCCGAAGGAAACCAATTACTGATCGACTGGTTAAGCCAACCGACAGAACCCACTGCTATCCGTGAGGATCTAGGTGTGATGGGATTAGCAGGACATCTCGTGCCAAATCAGGTGGTTTGCCGCGAAATTGAGCGCCGCCAGAAACTCCACAGGGAAATGGCACAACACCTAAAAAAGATGGATGAACATTTTGCCAATCATTTAGATTCGCTCGAACTCAAAGATCTTTATATGCACCTGATTATCCGTCGAGCGATTCGCTATCAAGAAGACTGGGTGGCATGGTGTGATGAAGCACTTGAGGCGATCGAGCGGGTTGTAAATCGTTAGAGGGTGAGAAAGCAGAACAAAAGGGCAATTGCTTTATTGAGGCTCTCAAAAGGCTTTCCTGGGAAGACTTTCAGGAAACCTGGTTCTGAGGATTGACAGAGAAGCTTTCAACTATTGTCTCCACTCAACATGAAGTAGCCCAACGGTTTTATTCATCGCTATTACAACCTACATCTTCCCCTTACGGCAACTTCTGCAATCAACCAACTGCTTGACAAACAACTGACCCCTGACTAAATTGTAACTGTGTTAGTTACACAATTACAAAAGGTGCGTGATGATCACTCTTTATGCTCATGGCTCCCCCAATCCTCACAAAGTCAGCATTGCTTTAGAAGAGTTGAGGCTTCCGTATGAAACCAGAATCATCAATGTTCGGGAAGGTGGGCAATTTAATCCTGGATTTATCGCACTCAATCCGAATGCAAAAGTTCCAGTCATCGTTGATCACGAAACCGAGCACACCATCTATGAATCCAACGCGATCTTGCTGTACTTGGCTGAAAAAACTGGACAGCTTTTTCCAATAGACGTTCAACAACGATGGAGAGGATTACAACTGCTCTTCTTCCAAGCGGCATCCATTGGTGCAATGTTCGGTCAGAGAGCGCACTTCAGCCTATTTGCTCCAGAAAAACCAACCTATGCAGTTGAGCGGTATTTGAAGGAAGGAGAGCGTTTGACCGCAGTGCTTGAAACATTACTCACAGGACGGGAATATTTTTTGGATGAGTACTCAATCGTTGATATTGCCCATTTTGGTTGGTTGTGGTGTTCGACTCGTCAGGGGTTTGCGATCGACTCCTATCCGAATCTGAAGGCTTGGTTTGATCGGGTTGCAACTCGTCCTGCTGTAAAAAAGGGAGTGACTGTACCCCTAGAACTGCCTGACTTTATCTCTTTTCGTCGTGCTGCCTAGTCCAAAAAATACGCTAAATTGTGTAGCAGACACAGCTACACAATTAGTGTCTTGGGAGGGTTTGTCTTGCCTACAAGTACCCGTTTTGCAGTTGCGGTACATATCTTGGCTGCTTTAGCAGTGAATGACGGTCGCGTAGTCCGCTCAGAGCAACTTGCTAGTAGTGCCAGTACCAATCCAACTGTGGTTCGGAGAATTCTATCGATGTTAGCTGAAGCAGGCTTGACTTCATCTCAACTAGGGTATGGAGGAGGGGCAACTCTGGCAAAACCAGCAGACCAGATTACATTGCTTGATGTTTTTCAGGTGGTTGAAGAACCCAACATTTTTGAGATGCACCGAACACCACCTGACAAAAACTGTTTTGTAGGGCGCAATATTCAGGAAGTTCTGACGCGATCAACAGCTAAAGCACAGCAAGCACTGGAAACGGAGCTTTCCAAAACTACGATTGCCAAAGTTGCTCAAGAGATTCAAATACTGGCGCAGATGCAGAACAGATAGTCTCTAGTGACGGACGATAGAGTCTCCTAAACGGGATAGTGATTATTCACTTCACCAATGTCATCACCGTCCTAGTCCAGGACCAAGCTTTCATCCGAGCCAAGTGCATCAGTGAGGGCTCGGTCTTAACTGTCAAGGCACGGCACAAGTTTAGGAAACGGCGCAACAGAATTCTGTTTCTTTCACACATAAGGAGCAGGATAGCTCTTGAACAGCTTTCATCACTCTGGCTGAAGAATAGCTGAAACAACGTAAATTCGTTGGCATCAGACTGGATGAATTCAGCTAAACCGTACATCAACAGCACGAGAATTTATCCTCCTCTCAGAGTGACAGAAGAGGGGTATTTGACGCACTACCGCAAAATCATCTACTGGACAAAGAAAATGGAGTCGAGTGAAAACGAACCGGGACCTAGAAATATAAATAGGATAGCGATCGCCAGATAGAGCAACGAATTGTCATAGGATTCTCCTGGTGCATCAGGTGCTGGCTTAACAAATGGATGTCTCTGAACCAGATGCAGGAACAACGCAACCAGCATGGCTCCTACTAAACCGAGAGCCGCTAAAGGGGTCAGGAAACCAGCAATAATAGCAATGCCACCCCCCAAAACGGACAGTGCGCCCAGCGCCTGGAGTAAACCTGGAAATCCAGATGGTTTACCGCCCATATCCATCCAGTGAAAAGGATTTTTTGCCATTGGAAAGCTATACATGACAAGCACGCTTCCCCAGGTGACTCGCAGTCCTAGAAGTGCCCATGCATCTAATCCATTGAGAAATGTCGGTAAGTATTGAGTCATGTTCATCATCTTGCGACTAACCTCCTTTTGTACTGCTAATACACTGCAAACGTATTACTACTCTGCAACCATCGTTGCCATCCACTGCTTGACGGCTTTTGGGCTGGAGAGCAACTGAGCTTCCATATCCTGAGCTTGCTTACCTGGATAAACCTCTTCCACCCCATCAACAACTGCTTGTAGCGCGGCCCTCACCACTTCTTCTGGAGCCACTTTTGGTGGTGGAAACGCTTTGCTCATGCCTGTATCCACGGTTCCTGGCATCACCGCAATGACTAATGTGCCTTGAGATGTTAGCTCTGCCCGAATTCCTTGAGTTAAAGAGAGCGCTGCTGCTTTAGATGCGCTGTAAGAAGCATTAAGCGGAAAATTTACCTTTGCCAGAATGGTCAGCATATTGACAATTGCCCCGCCTCCATTGGCTTTAAGAACCGGAGCAAAGGCGCGACACATCAGGAATGTGCCAAGGTAATTTACTTCTATCTCAGAGCGCATCTTCACTAGATCAGCTGACAAAAAGCGTTGATTGAATCCAACACCAGCGTTATTGATTAACACAGTGACATCCTGACACTTCTCCACGGCGGCAGTGACAGAGAAACTGTCAGATCTGGGTACTCAGATCACCGCTTTTTTCATCACCTCTTATCATCAGAAGCTTCCTCTTTCCCATTTGCGATTAGATGGCTTGAAATAAATCTTTCAATTCA
>NZ_JACJPJ010000024.1:0-15008 GCF_014696015.1 Oculatella sp. FACHB-28
CTGTGGGAGCAGTTCTGCAACTGGGTGACCAGCACCGACAACCGCCTGTACGTAGGCTGGTTCGGCGTTCTGATGATCCCCACCCTGCTCTCTGCCACCATCTGCTTCATCATCGCCTTCATCGCAGCTCCTCCGGTTGACATCGACGGCATCCGTGAGCCTGTTGCCGGTTCCTTGATGTATGGCAACAACATCATCACTGGTGCAGTTGTGCCTTCCTCCAACGCGATTGGACTGCACTTCTACCCCATCTGGGAAGCGGCTTCTCTCGATGAGTGGCTCTACAACGGTGGTCCTTACCAGTTGGTGGTATTCCACTTCCTGATTGGCGTGTTCTGCTACATGGGACGCGAATGGGAACTGAGCTACCGCTTGGGCATGCGCCCCTGGATCTGCGTGGCTTACTCTGCACCTGTTGCAGCAGCGACCGCAGTATTCTTGATCTACCCGATTGGACAAGGTTCCTTCTCAGACGGAATGCCTTTGGGAATCAGTGGTACCTTCAACTTCATGTTCGTGTTCCAAGCTGAGCACAACATCTTGATGCACCCCTTCCACCAGTTGGGAGTAGCGGGTGTGTTTGGTGGAGCGCTGTTCAGTGCGATGCACGGTTCTCTCGTCACCTCTTCTCTGGTGCGTGAGACGACCGAGACCGAATCTCAGAACTACGGCTACAAGTTTGGACAAGAGGAAGAGACCTACAACATCGTTGCAGCCCACGGCTACTTCGGTCGTTTGGTAGGTCGTACCAATGAGTTAATTCTGGGAACTCGTGCCAACAGCCGCACCCTGCACTTCCTGTTAGGTGCATGGCCCGTGATTGGCATCTGGTTCACGTCCTTGGGTATCAGCACGATGGCATTTAACCTAAACGGTTTTAACTTCAATCAATCGGTGTTGGACTCGCAAGGGCGTGTAATTAACACTTGGGCAGATGTGTTGAATCGGGCGAACCTGGGTATGGAAGTGATGCACGAACGCAATGCTCATAACTTCCCGCTTGACCTAGCAATGCGGGAAGCTGAACCTGTGGCGATCGCCGCTCCCAGCATCCACAGCTAACCCAAACTTTTCAAAGCTTCGGTTGTCAGTTTAACCAGTCATAGTGAGTGCTTGAAACGAAACTGAATTCTGACAACACGATGATAGCGCCCTTAACATGGGCGCTTTTTTGTTGGAATCATCCTCCTAGATGAAGGCAGTTTGACAACATCTTCTCAAACAATCCGTAGCTCAACACCTTGACTAGAGACTGCCATCCCAGATATGCTGTCACGCTAAGGTTGTCTTTTTTACACAAAGCAACCCTGTCAACCCAAAGCTCTAGCGCCACTCAAGGCTGTTCGCGCAACCCTGAGCGGCTAACCCCCAAACTGATGTAGCTAGTCTGTCGGCTAACGGTGGATTTTAACACTCCCTCCCGACTTGTCATGTCAAAAAAAGTGTTGCTTCCCTTCAGGACATGAAAGTGAAAAGCTTAAACTCACTTTTAGTTCTCTATAACCACGGTTAATCTGAATAGTATTGCTCACGTCAATCAGTTGAGCATACAAAGCGACTAACTGGAGCCTTAAAATAGAGGTGCTGCATTGGGGTAACTTTATGCAAATAACCCTTAACCTGCCTGATAGCCTCAGTCAAACCCAAACCTTTAACCAAAGCGACTGGTTACGGGAAATTGCGATCGCCCTGTTTCAGCAAGAGCGCATTGGACTCAGCCGCGCTAGCAAAATTGCTGGCATCGAGTTGATTGACTTTCAAAAGCTCCTTGCTGAACGTGGTATCTGTGTTCACTACGATGTGGAGGACTTTGAGCAGGATGTCCAGCATCTACGCGATCGAGGCTGGCTGTGATCGTTGTCAGCGACACCTCTGCTCTTTCCAATCTTGCTCTCGTTGATCACCTCTGGTTGCTGAAAGCTATTTACCAAACCGTAATCATTCCTGATGCTGTTGCTAACGAACTGGCAGCAGCCAGCAATCCAAAAATCCCAACCATTCTTCAACTTAATTGGATTCAAACTAGATCCCTAAACAACTCACGACTCGCCGACCAGCTTCAACAAGAACGAGGACTGGATGTTGGAGAAGCCAATGCAATTGATTTGGCGCTTGAACTGGAAGCTGATGACTTGCTCATTGATGAACGTTTAGGACGGCAAGAAGCTCTTCGATTAGGACTCTCTATCATTGGCATTCTAGGCATTTTGCTCCTTGCCAAACAGAGAGGAATCATCCTCCAAGTTCAGCCTGTCATGGATACCTTGATCGACCAAGCTGGTTTTCGTATTAGTCCTCAGTTGTATCATCGTGTCTTGGTTCTTTCTCAGGAACTTAAAACTCCATAAGTAGCAGTTTCAGCTTCCAGTCTCGTTACCAAACTCCAGTTTGGTAACGGGACTGGACGTTCACAAGTAAGAATAGAACCCCTTACCTAGCGATCGCCCTCTCATCTTTACTAGGGAAAGTAGGAATTAATCTACACGGTATACTTCACTCATCCTGCGTTTATACGCAAACGTATCGCCTTTCCTTCTTCCCCATCATCTATGAGCAATCCGTCCCCGGCACCTGTTCCCCCAACGGATGCAATTAAAGAGACGACTGAGAAACTAGCCGCCTTCGTGCAGTGGATTGCTCAACTCATCCAAAGTCGCAGCTGGTTCACGATTTTGCTGCTGCTGGATGTTGTCTTACTATTTGCAGCAAATCCGGGTGTCGCAACTAAGCTGTTGACCACGTTCTTTCCGCAGCAAACCCTACCAGAACAGTATCCCGGTTTGTTTTGGCTGACGCTGGGGCTAATCTTTGTTGTAGCGTTAGTTGTGGCCGTGCGAACGATGCCACAACCCGCAGCAGATGCGACTGACTTTACAGAACGTAAGGCGATTAAAGGATTGCGACCCTTTAGCGCCGAAGATGCCGAAATTTTTGCTCAGCTTCAGCGCAACCGCAGCCTAAAGGAATGTCTGGAATCAATTACAAGTAGCACCTTCCGCTTTGGAATTCTAATGGGTGAGTCGGGCAGCGGCAAGACTTCGTTTTTGCAGGCGGGCTTATTGCCCAAGCTTTCAACTTCACAAGGCGCTCATCGCGCTGTTTACGTCAAGTTTGCCGATCGCCCTCCCATCGACACAATTCGGTCTGCGCTAAGCGAACAACTGAAATTGCCCAAAGAAAAGGTTGCAACGGCTGATTTATTAACGCTTCTAAACATAGCAACTGAGGCGATCGCTAAACCGCTGATTCTGCTGTTTGACCAGTTTGAACAGTTCTTTGTGCATCACAAGCACAGGAGCGATCGCCAACCGTTCATTCAGGCATTGACGGATTGGTATGGTACAGAAACGCTTGCGGTGAAGATTGTGGTGTGCATTCGTGGGGATATGTGCGATCGCCTGGTTGAACTGCATCAGGCGCTAGGCTACTCGCTCGGTCCGCAGGAAGTCTTTCGACTCGAAAAGTTTACGCCGACAGAAGCCGCCAAAGTGTTGCGCGTGATTGCTGACACCGAAGACCTGCAGTTTGACGATCGCTTTGTTGCAGAGCTAGCAGAGCAAGAACTGGCAAATCGCGAAGACGGCTTGATTTCTCCCGTAGACCTGCAAATTCTCGCCTGGATGATCCAGCGGCAAACGGTTGAAGAACTGCGGGCGTTTAACCGCACTGCCTTTCAAAAGTTTGGCGGTGTCGAGGGCTTGATGACTCGCTTCCTGGAACGAACGCTAGACGCACGGATGATCAAAGCTCAGCGTGAAGCCGCTGTCAAAGTGCTGCTGGCACTCACCGACCTGGAACGCAATGCTCGTGCCGGGGTGCTGACCATCACCGAACTTCAGACCAAGCTCCAGAACACCGTCAAACCCGAAGAGGTTGAAGAGGCGGCTTCCTGGCTTGCTCGCAGCGATGTTCGCCTGATTACTCCCCTTGAACACACCACCTCAACAGGTGACACCACAGGCTATGAACTGGCCCACGAACGCATCATTCCCGCGCTGATGCGTCTGGCAGGGCAAGAACTCAAAGCTGCCGATCGCGCCAACCAACTGCTCGATCGCCGCGTCAACGAGTGGCTGGGAAACCAGCGTAATTCTCGCTATCTGCTCACCTGGCGCGAACTGTGGATGGTGCGACTACAAAAGCCTTATCTAGTCTGGGGTGCCCAACACCGTCAAAAAGCTCAACTCTTACATCAAAGCTATCGCCGCATTTACCAGTCAGCCACTGCTGTCGCATTGGTTACCCTGCTAACAATAGCTTCCAGCGGTTGGCTCCTCTACATCCCTCAAGGACAGATTCAACGAGTCCGCTGGGAGTTAGCAAGTCCGCTGCACAGAGTCGAGGATGAACAGGTTGCTGAAGCGGCGATCGCATTTGCTAAAGATGAACGCTGGCGACACGCATTCGACATTGTTAAAAAGCACATCAGTGATCCCGATGCAAATGTTCAATTTTTGAGTGATGCCGCCACAGCATCCCCTAAATTCGCCAATAGCAATATTGCCAAGCAAATTTTGACAGCAGCATTCCAAGTTTCTCAAACGCTCGAAGATCCCTTTGACCAGGCTGAAACATTAAGTGCCATTGCCGCAGCTTCTGGGCAACTCAAAGACACCGATGCTGCTAGACAAATGCTGAAAAAGGCTTTAGAAACTGCCCGAACTCTTGGAAGTACATCTGTCGGAGGGGATGCAGATGAGGAAAGTTCAGATGATAAATCTGAAACGCTAATTGCCATTGTGCAAGCCTCTAGTCAACTAGGAGATCTCGTTTCTATCAGGGAGATACTAACAGCAACATCACATGAAATTCAATCTCTCAAAGATCCTTCTAATCAATTCGATGTATTGAATACTGTTGCCATAGCGTATGGACAATTAGGAGATATTGACACTGCTAAGCAGTTTTTGACAGATGCATTGCGGATTCAAACTGCTGAATCCACCTCTAGTCCATACGAGTCTGACAGATTTGATGCTTTGATTACTATTGCAGGAACATATAAGCAATTAGGTGATACTGACACTGCCAGTCAGTTGTTGGCAGATGCATTTCAAATTGCTCAGGCTCTCGACGACCCTTCTGATAAATTTGATGCTTTGATTACTGTTGCCACAGCATACGGGCAATTGGGAGATGCTGACACTGCCAGTCAGTTGTTAGCAGATGCATTTCAAATTGCCCAGACTCTCGACAATTCTTCTGATGAGTGGGGGGCAGGGGATAAGCTTGATGCACTCAGTGAAATTGTGGACGCAGTGAGTCCATTAGAAGGTACAGATGCTACCAAAAACATCTTGACATCAGTATGGCAAGTTGCTCAAGGTCTTGAAACTTCTGCCGATCAATTTGACGTATTTATTGACATAGCTACAGCCTATGGACAATTGGAGGAACCAGATACCGCTCGACAAATATTAGAAGCAGCGCTGCAAGCCTTTCCAAAGCTCGAAGAATCCTCAGAAGGATGGGGGTCAGGCGGCTCTAACTCACTGATCAACATTGTGGAAGGATCTGAAAATATAGGATCTGCGATCGCTGCTAGAGACGTATTGATCAACGTATCGCGAGTTGCTCAAACCCTTGAAGATGCCTCTGATCAATCCGATGTGTTGAGTGCCATTGCGAAAGCAGCCGAGCGGTTAGACAGACAACTGAAAGATACAACTGCTGCCAGGGATGTTTTGACAGAAGTGTTACAGTCCGTCAGCATGTCTCAAAACTCTGCTCATAAATCTTATGTAATGTATGTCGTCGCATCAGTGTATTTGCAACTGCAAGATCCTGATACCGCGAAGCAGGTTTTAACGGACGCACTACAAATTGCTCAGACTATCGAGGACGACTCGACCAAATCTGACGCATTAAGTACTATGGCGTCACTGTATGGACAATTAGAAGATACTGATACTGCTAGACAAGTTCTGGCACAGGCACTTGAATCGGCAGAGATATCTGGTGAGCCTCAATCGTTAAGCTCTATCGCAGTGGCATACGCGAATCTGGGAGACTGGGGAGAAGTGTTGAGAGCATTGAGACGTTGTCGTGAAGAAGAAAGAGTACAGGCATTGACAGAGGTGTTGACGCTATGGGCAGAAAAGCGGAATCCGATGTTGCGAGAGTTGAGAGAAGAAGAGGAGGAGTGAAAGGGTAATCAATTCTCACCCCTTGAAGTAGTGAGTGAGTCGATCGCCCCTTACCCAACGCTTAGAGTTGGGTAAGGGGCGATCGCTTCTAAAAGGCAGATTGGAGAACCTTAGAATTGAGGTTTGATATGCTTATCCCACACATTTTTTAACTGCTCGGCATCTGCATTAGAAATCTGTCCAATCTTTGTTATCAGGAGTGACTTCTCTAAACAATCAAGACGAGAAAGGCGAACCGTTGAAGAAACACGTAACCCACTTTCAGCCCAATCATTCAACCGAACATCCATTTGCGTACGAGGTTGAGCAGAAGTGACGACCGCAGCTACAACATCATCACCATCTAGCCACAGAATCAGAATTGGGCGCTTTTTGGAAGATGCTCCACTCGTAAAGGGAATATTAGCTACCCAAAACTCACCGGGCTGGATAGTCATCGTAAAGCCCTTCGTCTTCAGGTGAATATCCGCTTAGGAATGCATCGTGGCTACGGACAGAAGGTTTCGTATCAAGCGATTCTTCAGATAACATTCCAGTAGCTTGGAGTAGTGGTTCCTTGGATGTGTCCGTTATCTTCGGAGATTGGTTAGACTGACTGAGCGCATTCACGAAGCCAAGCACTTTCCTTAATCCTGACTCTGGTAGATGATGTAGCTTAATTACAATTTCATCAATCAACGTTGCCATAGGAAAAGGGGTTTTGATGAAGGCTTGTACGTTCCTATTATGCCATCGCTCCAAGCCTGCGTGAATTGGATGGAACCTGACATTTCTGTTGGGTGTTACGCTTTGCTTCACCCAACCTACGAATTCGCTAGCGATCGCCCAAACGGACAAAGATCCAAAACAACACAGCGATCGCAGGCTGGATTCTTGTAATAGCAACACTTTTGCCCGTGCAGCATTAGTGACTCGTGGTTGTCATAGATTTGCTGGGCTGTCCACTCTTTGGGAAGCTGCGCTTCGAGCAGTGCATGAGCTGGACCAACAGCAACATTGGCAGGAATTAAACCTAAACGAATCGCCACTCGATGATGATGACTGTCTACAGGCAAAGCAGGTAACCGCAAGCGACTAAAGGATAAGACGGCTGCACTGGTTTTAGGTCCAACTCCGGGCAAAGATTCTAACCAGGCTCTTGCTTCTGGAACTGAGAGATCGGCTAAAAAGTCGAGAGATAAGTCACCGTCTCGACGCTCCCCGATTAGTCTCAGCACTTGCTGGATGCGGGGGGCTTTTTGTTCTGCCCAAGTGCAAGCGGCGATCGCCCATTCCACTTCTTGCGTCGGTGCATCCCTCACCGCTTCCCAGGTCGGAAACTGTTTCACTAATTGTTTAAAAGCCCTTCCCGAATCTGCATTGCGAGTGCGATGGGACAACAGTGAGGAAACTAACTCACTTAACGGGTCAAGATCATGAAAGTAAGGAATGGGGCAACCATACTCAGCACACAGGCGATCGTGGATAAGTAGGGCTTTTTGTTGCAGGTCGGGCATGGGAGGGGGCTAGGGGCTGGGGGCTAGGAGTTGGCAGTTTTCAGTGTCATTCATCTTAAATTGCTTTTGGGAGCGATCGCTGCTATCCAAAGACTGGTGTTTCTTCTGCCCATCAGTAGTCAAAATCTCTCACCAATCCCTAGCCTCTAGCCCCCAGCCCCTAACCCCTTTCCTAACCCCAGTATCAAATTTTCCTAAAAGATACTGAACATTCCCATCATCCGTGTCATGCTTTCTTCAAGCCAAAGCTACGGTTCAGGTCACTCAAGGCAAATCAGTGACTTCTGGAGGATGATGTGACCGATGTTTTCATTTCTTACTCGCGTCGAGACAAGGAGTTTGTGCAGCAGCTCCATACATCACTGTTGGCTCACAAACGCGATACTTGGGTAGATTGGCAAGACATTTTGCCTACTGAAAAATGGTGGAAGGCAATTGAAGCAGGAATTGAGGGCACTGAGGCATTTGTGTTTGTGATCAGCCCCGATTCGGCAACTTCTAAAGTTTGTACTGATGAAATTGAACACGCAATCAAACACAACAAGCGGCTGATTCCGGTTGTGCGCCGGGATCCTGATCCGGATCAAGTTCATCCTGCTTTGAGTGCCCACAATTGGCTTTTCATGCGGGAGAGTGACGATTTTGATATGGCGATCGCCCGTCTCCTTCAAGCGATCGACACCGATTTACAATACGTTCGCGCGCATACTCGACTCACCGTGCGAGCAGTGGAGTGGGAAGCAGCAAAGCGAGACAACAGTTTTTTACTGCGTGGCAAAGACTTGACCGCTTCGGAGCGATGGCTACGACAAGGTCAGCTAAAGCATCCTGCACCAACACCCCTTCAGGTCGAATATATTACCGCTAGTCGCACCGTTCAATATCGCAAACTAGAGCCACGCAATGTAGTTTTGATTAGCACTGCGGCGGCTGCACTATCAATTGTGGTGAGTTTTTTGGGAGGCTTGCAGCCTTTAGAATTCGCTGCTTATGATCATCTATTTAGAATTCGACCCAGTGAGCCGCAGGACGATCGCTTCCTGATTGTAGAAGTGGATGAAGAAACCTCGCGGCGGCTGGATGCAGAGTATGGAGCCAGCCGAACTGCCACCCTGCCCGACCCTGTTTTGGCGGAGCTGTTAGAGAAATTGCAGCCCTACCAGCCCAGAGTAATTGGGCTAGATTTATATCGTCCTGGTGCGGCTCAGGCAGAGCTAGCGCCTCAGCTTGAGCAAGCGGAGAATTTAGTTGCCATTTGTAAAAGTAGTGAGACAAACTTTGAGGGCGAAATCATTGCTGACGGTACCAAACCTCCACCTGAAGTTTCCCTTAATCGCATTGGCTTCGGTGATTTCTTGCTCGAAGCGGACGGCAACCGGGTACGTCGCCAGATTCTCGATCAAAGTGCTGATCCTAAGTTTTGCGATACGAACACTGCTTTTAGCCTGCTCATTGCCCAAAAGTACCTGGAATCAGAAGGTGCTAACAGTGAGGCGATCGCTTCTCCAGACGGCACCTATCCTTGGAAGTGGCAATGGGGCGAGTCCGCTTTTCAACGGATCGGATATGGCAGCATTTACCATTATGTGTTTCCTAGCTATGTGGTTCTGCTCAACTATCGGGCTTACGAAGGCGATCCTGCCAACTTTGCCCCACGAGTAAGTTTGGCTGATATCTTGGAGAATCGTCCTACAGAGCAAGACCTGCAACAATTTAGCGATCGCATTGTGTTAATTGGAATCACCGATGTCACGACCAGAGACAATGATTCCTGGTCTACGCCCTACGGAGAGCGTGAAGTTCCAGGTGTAATCATTCAAGCGCAAATGACTAGTCAGATTGTGAGTGCTGTTTTAGGTGGACGTGCGACTATTTCTTGGTTACCCCTGTGGGCAAGTGCGCTGTGGATTTTAGGCTGGGGCGTATTGGGCGGATTTGTTGCCTGGTTTTTTCAGCGGCTCCTCTCCCTCAGTTTGGTTGGAGTGGTGGCGATGGCCAGTCTTTATGCCATTTGCAGCCTATTGTTCATTACTCAAGCCCTGTGGCTGCCGCTGATACCGCCTGCACTGGCCTTTTTGCTAGCGGGTTCGAGCGTCGGCTATATCACTTACAGGTTGCGTAAAGCCTGGTAGCGTTTATGTCT
This sequence comes from Oculatella sp. FACHB-28, assembly GCF_014696015.1. NCBI lineage: Bacteria > Bacillati > Cyanobacteriota > Cyanophyceae > Oculatellales > Oculatellaceae > Oculatella > Oculatella sp. FACHB-28. The sequence goes on from NZ_JACJPJ010000024.1 coordinate 9,786, forward strand.
ACAATTTCAGTACAGATTCAAAGTGCAAACCAATGAAACGGCGTTTTCGCAGCATACTGGTAGGGGCTTTAGTGTTGGCGATCGCCAATTCTTTTCTGAGCACTCCACCCGCACTGGCTCAGTCGGCTGTTTCACCGGGTCTGATACGTCGGGTATTGAATCTCTTTAATCCACCCAGAAATCGCAACAGTGGTACAGCGTCGGGACGGCAGTTTGCAGGAGCAAGTCGTGACCTTTGTCCACCCACCTCAACTCCGCTCACAGCCCTAGTGCCTGACACCAACTTGGGGCTAACTCTTGATGCCCATCCTACTTTGTGGTTTTACATTCCCTACGCCTCACCTCAGGACTACGAGACAGAGTTTGTCCTGATTGACGCTGAGGAAAACGACGTTTATAAGCAAAACTTTTCCTTACCCGCAGAGCCAGGAATCATCAGCATTCAAATTCCAGAGCAGGTTGCGCTAGAAGCCGGGGACTCCTACCGCTGGGTTATCTCCGTCATGTGCAATCCTGGCAATCGCTCAGGAGATGCAACGGTCAACGGCTGGATTCAGCGGGTCGATCGGGAGCTGGATGGTCAACTTGCATCGACAACCTTAGAAGGTGAACTGCTGCTCTATTCTGAGAACGCTCTGTGGTACGAAATGCTAACAACGCTAGCCCAACTGCGCCGCGACCAGCCCGACGACCCAGAAATTGAAGCTGCCTGGAAGGAATTTTTAACCACTTCTGGGTTAAGCGAATCTGTAGCCTCAGCCCCCGTTACTTTGTGCTGCGCTGCAACCGATTAGTTTGTAGGGTGCTGTTAGCGAAAGCGATCGCCCCTATCGCCATTCCCCCTAAAGCGTAGAAGTCCCGTAGGTTGGGTGGAGCAGAGCGGAACCCAACACTCCAAACTTGCTGTGCTACTACGTGACTACCGCCATTCCCCCTGAAGCGTAAAAGCTGCCCAATAATAAGGCGTTTGCCAGGTCGAGTCACTATCCTGCAACAGTTGAAGCTGGGCTGCCCGCAGTGCTTCGGCTGGTGAGTTGTTTTTATCGATTAACTCATCATAAAACCGACCCATTAGTGCGGCAGTTGCTTCATCATCAACGCTCCACAGGCTTACCAGTACTCGTTCTGCTCCGGCGTACATAAAGCCACGAGTTAACCCAACCAGTCCTTCACCTCTCAGGTTTGCTCCTAGTCCCGTGCGACAGCCGCTTAGCACCACTAGCTCAGCAGGAAGATTCAGGTTAAATACATCCGTGAGGCTGAGAAAATTGTCTCCTTCTAGCAGTCCAATTTGCTGATCATATTGCGATAGCACCAGCCCAGATTCTCCGGGGGAGCGGTCGTTGAGAAATCCGTGAGTCGCAAAATGCAAAATCTGATATTGACTTAACTCTTCATCCAGGACTCTTTCCCGATTTGCCTCAAACCCAGTCAGTGAGAGAAAATCTTCCCCTTCACTTTCAGCAATTTTGATGATCCCGCTAGCTTCTTGACTGGTGCCACTCAGCCGTGCGTAGGCTTCGGCAGGAAGGCTTGAAGCGGTTCTAGTAGAAAGAGTTGAAGCTGTTTCTTGTCCTGCTGCAAGTTCTAAGAAACGAGGATCTTCGCGGTTAAAAACAGGATCGGCGATCACTGCTAGCTGCCTGGGAGCAGGAGGGCGATCGCCCAATCTATCGCGAATGATTGCCAGAGCAGAAGCTGATGGCAGATTCACAATCTCATGATTGACGATCAGTGGTTCTGGCAAATCTTCTGGATCAACGGGGATGCTTTCAGCTTGCGGAATTGGAATGGCGCTAAAGGGAATGTAGTGCAATGAGCCATCTGCTACAACTAACAGTCGCTTATCTCCCAGTTGATCGGCAGCGGGGCCTAAAATCATGCGGCTTAACTCCATCCCAGCCTGGGCAGTGCGAACCGCTTTGACTCTTTCACTCGGCACAGTCAAGAAGTTATAGAACCGCCGAGCCGCCGCATCGATCGCTGCCCGTCCAGGCAGTTCGTAAGTTTTGACTTCGGTATCAGAAACCAGCCATAAATAGCTGCGTTCCTCTCCCAGCCAATATTCCAGCAGCAGTGTATCATCATCCAGAATTTGGGCTTGGATGTCTTGCACACTCAACGCTTTTGGCTGCGTAATTTCTGCATATTCTGGATTACTAGCGCGAATCTGCGATTGAACTGTTTTGTACTGCTCCAAAACCTGGTCAATTTGTTGCTCAAGTTCAGCCTGTTGTTGATCTAGCCGAGTTTGCCGCTGGTCTAGCCGTATCTGTGCCTCAAGCGCCTGAGTTAGAGCTACTGTGATGTCAGCACTTGTTTCGTCAGTCGCTACAGAATCGATCGCGTCTGTAGAGCCAGCAACTTCTGTAGGACTCTCTATTGCCAGTTGCCGCAGTGAGTTTAGGGTTTGTTGCTCAGTTCTAATTTGTTCCCAATTTGCTTCTAGCCTCTCGAATTGTCGTCGCAGTCCGCGTTCCGCTTCCACCAATTCAGGATCGCCTACATTCTGGTAAGCTTCTGCTCCTGTCAAGATTTCTAAAAGGCTACGTGCCCGTGCCCGTTCGCTGGTTTCCAAAGCCAAAGCACCAAATTGTTTGTCACCGTTGGGTCTTTCCCGATGGAGCTGCATCAAGATATTGATGTAGGAAGCGTAGTAGCTCTGATTTTCGGCAAAGAATGAGGCGCGATCGCGATAAAACTCAAAGTTATTCTGGTTTGAAATCAGCGCAGTCAGCAAATCTTGATTGTTGGCTCTGGTGGGCAACTGCTCAATCAGATTAAACACCGACTCAATATTCAGGTAAGCGTCAATTGCCTCATCCAGCCGCCCCTCTGCCCTCAGTGCATTGCCCAAGTTGACGTATTGAGTCGGCGTCGGGTCAAGAAGGGTTGCAACTCGGTAATCTTCAATGGCGGAATTAATTTGTCCCAGTTCTGCGCGGGCAACTCCTCGATTGTTGTAGGCAGCAGCGAGTTGATTGTTGAGCTCGATCGCCCTGGTGTAAGCAGCGATCGCCTCCGGTCGGCGATTTTGAGAGCGCAAAACTCGTCCCAGCGTGTTGTAGTCCTCTGCGGTAGCGTTATCAGGCTCTCTCAGGGCGATCAACCTGGGATCAATCGCACTTACGCGATCGTAGGCTTCTCGGGCTTCCTCAGGGCGATCAAGCTGAGTCAGCACAAACCCCAAGTTGTTGTAAGCCACCACCAGCGTCGGAGTTAGCTCAATTGCCCGACGATAAGCTTCAGCCGCTTCTTCTAACCGTTCCAGGCTTCGCAGCGAATTTCCCAGGTTGTTATAGGTTGTGCCCAAGGTCGGGTTAAGTTCGAGAGCAATTTCGTAGGCGGCGATCGCTTCCTCATGTTTGCCCTGATTGCCTAAAGCCCGGCCCAGATTGATGTAGTCAATCACGTTGGTAGAACTAGCGCTGTTAAGAACAGCACTGGCTTGTGCCTGAGCCTGCTCCGCCTCTTGGGGTTGACCTAGATCTCGCAACACCTCAGCCAGGTTGTTGTAAGCGTTAGCCAGATTAGGATCAAGCCGAATTGCTTCGCGGTAGGCATCTACTGCCTCTTGTAGCCGTCCCCGACGCGCCAGGACGATCCCCAAGTTGTTATGGGCAACAGCCAGATTAGGATCAATTTGAATAGCTCGACGGTAGGCGGCGATCGCTTCATTCAGCCGTCCTCGCGCTGCTAGAGTTCTGCCTTCTACAACGGCATCTAACGCATTAACTGTAGCAGGAGCCGCTTGAGCATAAGTTGAATTGGAGGAAGCACCCCAAATACTCTGGGCAACCGTACTTTGTGGGAAGAACATCGAGCAAAGAATAACTAGCGAAACAGTTAACCGAAACTTGCTCATAGTTCCTCTTTCAGGAGAAAATCATAACTAAGAATTTCCAAGCCAGTCGGACAGGAAACCCAGGAAGCATATTTAACTCAAGGCAAAACCGAATAGCACCGAGTATAAGACACTACTGGGATAACCTATAAATAAGAGTTATTTACACAAATTTACAAAAAACCTTGCAAAAAATCAGAATAGGTGTAAATACTATAGATAAGGGAGAGGAATCCTCACCCCATATATCTAAATCATTTGTTGTAAACCAAGCACTCATTAATCATGACAACGACCTTACAGCGGCGTGAAAGCGCATCCCTGTGGGAGCAGTTCTGCAACTGGGTGACCAGCACCGACAACCGCCTGTACATAGGCTGGTTCGGCGTTCTGATGATCCCCACCCTGCTCTCTGCCACCATCTGCTTCATCATCGCCTTCATCGCAGCTCCTCCGGTTGACATCGACGGCATCCGTGAGCCTGTTGCCGGTTCCTTGATGTACGGCAACAACATCATCACTGGTGCAGTTGTGCCTTCCTCCAACGCGATTGGACTGCACTTCTACCCCATCTGGGAAGCAGCTTCTCTTGATGAGTGGCTCTACAACGGTGGTCCTTACCAGTTGGTGGTATTCCACTTCCTGATTGGCGTGTTCTGCTACATGGGACGCGAATGGGAACTGAGCTACCGCTTGGGCATGCGCCCCTGGATCTGCGTAGCTTACTCTGCACCTGTTGCAGCAGCGACCGCAGTATTCTTGATCTACCCGATTGGACAAGGTTCCTTCTCAGACGGAATGCCTTTGGGAATCAGTGGTACCTTCAACTTCATGTTCGTGTTCCAAGCTGAGCACAACATCTTGATGCACCCCTTCCACCAGTTGGGAGTAGCGGGTGTGTTTGGTGGAGCGCTGTTCAGTGCGATGCACGGTTCTCTCGTCACCTCTTCTCTGGTGCGTGAGACGACCGAGACCGAATCTCAGAACTACGGCTACAAGTTTGGACAAGAGGAAGAGACCTACAACATCGTTGCAGCCCACGGCTACTTCGGTCGCTTGATCTTCCAATATGCTTCCTTCAACAACTCTCGTGCACTGCACTTCTTCTTGGGTGCATGGCCCGTGATTGGCATCTGGTTCACGTCCTTGGGCATCAGCACGATGGCGTTCAACCTGAACGGTTTCAACTTCAACCAGTCGGTCATCGACTCCCAGGGTCGTGTGATTGGCACCTGGGCTGACGTATTGAACCGGGCGAACCTGGGTATGGAAGTAATGCACGAGCGCAATGCTCACAACTTCCCGCTCGACCTCGCTTCTGTGAAGGCTCCTAGCATTGTTGGCTAGACTCTAGTCACAGCTCAAGCAAAAGCGCTCCC
>NZ_JACJPJ010000025.1:0-15818 GCF_014696015.1 Oculatella sp. FACHB-28
GCTATGTGGCGCGGGAGATTTATCACATTGTTCGTAACACGTTTCCGGTTCCTGAACGCCCTGAAGTGATTCATCCTTAGAATACAAAAAACTTGACATCTATAGGAGCATCAGTACCGCAGCCACTTACTTAGTAGCTTCGAGAGTGTCGAGTCAGAAGATGCTTCAATAGTTTGAGCATGAGGCATAGGAAAAAGTTCTCCAATTGGTGAATCTCAGTTTGAGGTTAATTCTGATCAAAGCATCGCCACTATCACACTCACCTACTGCAGTAGATTCTACGGGTAAGAATTTCAGCAAATAGCAGTCAGAAAGAGTGAGGGGAAGTGTTCGAAGCCCCGTTTATAAGAACTAAATCAACTTAATAATACGCATTGACGAGTAGTTTCGTCATCCTTTGTAAGTAAGTTTAAAGTTCTCCTCGGACAATAAAGCCACAAGTTTTGGCTCAAGGAATATCGGCAGTACCACCGGACATTGAGCAAGATAATTTCGGGCGGATGATGTCACCCCTTAAAGGGAGTAGGAATAGACATCGCAGAGAAATCAGGCATATCCAAGCTGAACTGACCTTACCACTAATTAGTTTTTGCGACATAGCCCAATATAAAGAGAACAGTTTCTATCTAAAATTGAAAATTTAGTGTCCTAGAGAATTAGAGCCAATTTCCTAGCAACACGTAAGGTGCCCAGTAGGAGGGCTGACTATAGTTTGGATGGTTGATGAGTGTGAGTTGGGCTTGACGCAGGGCTTGGGACTTAGAGAGAGAGGGATTGTCTACTAGCTGACGATAAAACTCAATCATTAAAAAGGCACTGGACTGATCATCAATACTCCATAACGAGGCAAGGGTGCTGCGCGCTCCGGCTCGAACTGCTACTCCTGCTAATCCCAAAGCGGCTCGCTCATCGCCTTCGGCCGTTTGGCAGGCACTTAATGTCAGAAGTTCGATCGGACCGGGTTGGGCTTGTCTCGTTTTCAAGATGCGGTTTAATTCATCAATATCAATGCGGCGATCGAGTGCACGAATGAATGTTTTATTGCGATCGGAACTGAATTCACCATGCGTTGCTAGATGAATAATTTGAAATGGAGCTTGCTCAATTTGAGTCTGTAATGCCTCAGCGGTAAACTCTTGATTTAATAAGATAACGGCTCTTGGAATTTTGGCGAGAATGCCGTCTTTTTCCTGTTCGACTGCGGTGAGAGGACTAAAATTTTCGATCGCACTGCTTAATCCAGCAAACAGCAACCGCATTTGTTGACGCTCTAACGGTTGCGGATCAGGCAGTTCCAGTCCTGGTGTTAGAGCAACAGCATAGGTTTCCACTAAATAGCGTTCGCCATCATGTAGAGCCGCCATTGGAATGTTTTTTAGGAATCCGTCCAGCACGAATACTAGTGTGCTGACCTGGTTGTTGCTCAACTCTGCTTCTGCAGGACGGATTAACCAGTCATAAACCTGTTGAGACAGCCTTCTAACAGAGATTTGAGTTTCGGGCTGAGTGATTTGATGGCGAAGATCAGTCAAGGTTTTTTCTACCTCTGCTTGACCCACCATTGTCGAGTAGTGAATTAAGTTAGGTTGGTTCGGTAACTTCAGAATGACTTCGAGGCTATCAGGTAGAATAATCGGGTAGATGATGGCTGCTCGTGTATTGGTTTGATCAGCAGATAGCGCACTGGTTTGTTCAACGATGCGATCGATGGCGATCGGTACGTCTAAACAGGCTTCTCGAAAGAAGTTTTGTAGCTCAACGGTTTGCAGAGATTCCAGTGTTCTCCTGGCTTTTATTAAATTTTCTTGGTTTATAGTGCCTGCTGGCTGTAATAGTAATTCGATGAGTTGTCGATAGGTAGGTTCAACGCTTTCGCGAAACGAAAACTGTTGATCTGGATTCATTGAAGCCAAATCTAATCGCAAAGATTGCAAGGTTTTCAGTGCTTCTTCATAAAGGGCGATCGCTTCCACTCTGTTATTAGCTGGATCAATTCCTTGTTCGGCTTGAGCTTTGAGAATGCGTCCAAGTTGCCACTGCCACAAATAAGTGACATCGGTTGCGTTTGTGGAGAGTGCTAATTGCAGCGCTTGACGGGTTAGATCAGTTGCAGATGACCACTGTTGCGTTTTTTCATAGAGTCCTCCTAACAGTCCGAGTGCATAGGACTGAGTGCGGCGATCGCCCAATTGTTCACTCTGCTGTGCCGCTGTAGACAGCAGTGTTGCTGCGTCAGTGGAGGATGAGATTGCTAAACTTTGAGCTAAATTAATTTGGGCATAAACTGTTGTTCGATTGGGCGGCAAATCTTCAAGCTGGTGTTGAATTTGAGGCAGCAGCGATTGCGCGTCTGACGTTTGTGCTGTCTCAATAAGCAGGCTAAAGCGATTTAAGTTGGCTTGTAGCTGCACGGTTGCTGAATTTGTACCAGTTGCCGCCTGCTGATACCAATTTAGGGCTGCCGCATGATCCTGTTGACTGCGCGCTGTATTGCCCAGACTGAGCTGTATCAAGGCGATCGCCTCAGCCACCTCAGCCGTTGACGAATTGACAGATAGCTGTTGTGCGATCGCCAAACTGTCCTGCAACCGTTGCTGCGACTGATCGAGGCTTCCTACCAGGCGTAGTGCCTCGCCCAAACTCCGAAGTTCTGAAACTTTGGTGAGAGAGTTTGGTTGAGCCTGTAAGGTTTGCTCTAACTCGGTGAGCAGCATGATTGCCCGCTGGTAAAATCCCAGGGTTTGTAGTGCGCGACTTTGCTCAATTTGGTTGCGAATCAGGCGATCGCGGTCGTTAAGCTGTTCGTAGTCTTGAGCGGCTTGCTGCCACGTGGCAAGTGCTTGTTCTGCTTGACCTTGAGCAAACTGTAATCGTCCTTGGATATCGAGTGCTTGCGCTGCGGCTAAGCGGCGAGCGGCAGAATCGTTTGCCTGGTCAAGCAGATTGAGGCTGTTGGCGATCGCCTGATTTGCTTGCGTCCAGTTTCCCAGTTGGTGATAGGTTAGCGCTAAATTGCTCAGGGCGATCGCCTGTCGTACGGTATCCCCTTGCTGCTGATAAGCCTGAATTGCCTGCTGCAAGATGGCTATTGCTTCGGTGAAACGTCCGGCATCATAAAACGTCTTTGCCTGTTGTTCTAGGGTTTGTCGCTCAGCTTGACTGACTTCCTGAGTCAGGGCATGCAAGGCGGGAAGGGTAGCAAAACTGGGGGATGTTACGACACACAGCCATGCACTCCAGATGAGCAGCAGGCAAAACGTGAGAGGCGATCGCAGGCGTTTCCTGATCATCAGTTTTTGGGTGAATCAGTTTTCGGGTGATTGACACATTACAGGCGTTTGAGCAGCACTAGTAGGAGTTACTGCAATCAATCTCACTGTCCCATCTTCAGCGACAATCCACTCCTGTGCTTCTACGATCGCTGCTGCTCCATTAGTTTCTTGATAGGCAGTTTCTTGATGAGGTGAAGCGATTACCCCTTCGGGGAACTGCGGAGCAACCGCTGCTTCTCGCTCATCTAACGTAGACCAACCCATGAGTGATTCTTCCCCAAGGAGCGAATCGATCGGAGCAGTCGGCAATCCTCCTCGTCCGGTCACAACAAACTCACCCGTCTCTCCCCTTCCTCCTACACCAGGACAAGTTTGAGTAATCTGGTCAGACGCATCCACAACTGCAACGGGCAGTTCAGTTAAGCCCCGTCTGGGGTCAACGCTAGGGGGGGTGATATCCACCGTTCCCTGCACTCCCAGTTCTGAACTCGCCGTAATGTCGCTAGTGAGGGGATTGTCTTGCGCCTGAGCTGCAATGCCAAAAAGGCCTTTGGTCGTGATGTTGACCGTGCCGCCCGTGCCTGTGAACGCATTGGCACGAATGTCGCTTCGAGCGTTGGGCAGAGCCACAATGAAATCGGCGTCGATGTCGATGTTGCCGCCGTTGCCGCCCGCCCGCTCGGTTCCCGCAGTGGTGGTAATGAGGCTATTGTTGTTGAGCTGCAATAGCTCGACGTCACGCAGTCTAATGTTGCCGCCATCGTCCGCAACCGTTTCAGCCGTAATGCGAGCTTGATTGTCTAACTGCACGGTGTTGGCAGCGAGGTCAACATTCCCTCCAATCCCGCTGCCCTGACTGTCTACTGCAATCCTGGCTTGATCCAGTACCTGCAACTGGTCGGTCGTGATTTGAATCGTGCCACCTGGAGCTGAAGAACCTGGTGCAGTACTGGCATACAAGCCGCTAGCAGATCCTTGGAGACTGATTGGTCTGTTGTTTGTCAAGCCAGAAAGCGTAATGCGATCAGACACGTTGAGGATGATATTGCCTGCTCGTCCCCGGTTATTGCTTGAGGTATTCACCTGTGAACCTCCGGTTGCCTCAAACGTATTAGCATTAAGGGTAATGCTTCCGCCTGGAAAGCGATTGCGAGTTGAGGAAAAGATGCCGCCGCCATCAGCTAGACGAACCGAATCTGCCGCAATGCGGATATCGCCGCCGCGTCCTTGGGCACCTGCCTCTGAAGAACTAGTGATTACACTGACAGCTTCCTGGCGATTCACTCCCTCTAGAGCGATCTGACCGCGAGCGTTGAGAATGATGTCGCCCGCATTGCCTTGTCCACGGGTGTCGGCAACCAGTTGAGCACCATTAGTCAGGGAGAGGGAGCCTGCAGTGATGCGAATATCGCCACCGCCGCCTACAGCAACCGCATCTGAGTTAATAGCACCAACGCTACTAAAGATTGCACTACTGTCTATAGCAACGCGATCGCGAGCATTGATAATTACGCTGCCCGCATCGCCCCGTCCTAAGGTGAGTGCTACCAGATTGGAATTGTTGGTGAGTGAAAAGGAGCCTGTCGTGATGCGGATACGACCACCGCTACCCTCGGCAACGACATCGGAGCTGACAGAGCCGACAGCACTGAAAATATTAGCCCCGTTGTCTAAAGTAACGCGATCGCGAGCATTGATGAAGATGTTCCCTGCATTGCCTTGTCCACCAGTACTGGCAAGCAGTTGAGCGCCATCCAAGGAGACGCGATCGCGAGCTTCAATAATCACGTTCCCAGCGTTGCCTTGTGCGAGGGTGTTGGCAACCAGTTGAGCATCATTAATCAAGAAAAGGGAGCCAGTAGTGATGCGAATATCGCCACCGTCGCCTACAGCAACTCTATTGGCACTGATAGCACCAACGCTGCTAAAGATAGAACTGTTGTCCAAGGAGACGCGATCGCGAGCTTCAATAATCACGTTGCCCGCGTTGCCGATGCTACCAGTACGAACAGAATTAGCAATAGCGGCATCTTCACCGCGAATGCGAATGGCATTGGCGTTAAGTGTGATGTCTCCGCCCTGAGCACCCATAAAACCAGAGTTGATACCAATGCCCGCTGACAAAGCACTGTCTAGAATCTCTAAGGCTCCAGCATTCACCGCGATACTGCCGCCATTTCCTACCACATTGATGCGCGACCCGTTGGTGAGCAACACACTCGATCGCGCAACTCCAGTGGGGAATCCCAAACGACCATTGGCATCAAGTGTGACAGTTCCCGGTTGACTTAAGCCCCCTATCTCGACTCGTCCTCCCAACGCCACCAACCCGCCGTCCATGCTGACGTTGCCCCCCAGCAGCGTCAAACTCTCTCCCACTGGCACTCGTAGCCCAAATTCAGGTATGCCGGATGGGTTGCTTGCGGCTGAAGTACGTGAATTATTGGCGATCGGCCCAGGATTAAGTTGATTGAACAGAAACGCCGAAGGTTGCACCGTTAGCAACAGGGGAGCCATGGGTTCGGCGGCACTAAAGAAGCCTTGCTCACCAAACCCAATAGCATCGGCAGTCGTTGCCACAAAGGAACCGCGCACATCTAAGCGAGCATCAGGACCAAAAATAATACCAATGGGATTAATCAGGAACAGGTTTGCATCCCCTAGCACCCCCACTACACCTAAAATTTCAGATGCAGTCCTTCCGGTAACGCGACTGAAAATGTTGTCTACACCTGGATCAGTAAAGTAGACGCTGCGTCCTTCATCGACATAAAATTCTCGAAAACTATGAAACAGGTTATTGTCACGTTGCGCTCCTCCCTCAATGCGATCGCTTGCCGGATCTGAGCCAGGAACAACACTAGAGTTTTCACCACCTAACGTGTCGTCTGCGATCGGACGGCGTTGTGCTACTGCTGCAGCCGTCCATCCCAGCACAATCGCACTGAGGACGATGCCGTTTACAAGCGCGGCTTTCCAACTCAAGCAGCGCATCAAGATTACCTTCTCAAGAATAGTCATGTCGATTGCAGCAAGTCCTATTCAGGGCAAACAAACGCGAAATACAACCATAGTTGTCATTGCATTGACTCTTCCTCACGCAAAAACACAGTATTCATCAAAACTGACATCGAAAAGGAGAAGATGAATAAAATGCCCCTTGATTACGCTTGATTGAACAGCACTCAGCGATCGACCGCAACCATAAAGCGAACTGGCGTAGGCAGCCTCAGACCCTTCGCCCGAACAAGTTCCGAATTACTCTAGCTGCTTTCAAGGAGTCAAACAAGGGGACAGTGTGTCTCAAGTGAAATTTATCGAAGCGATCTTTGGAGTTGCTGCATAAGAACAGGATGAATGATCTACATCATTCATCTTTAAAGATTCTTGTGATAGAAACGCCCGGCCGCAAACGTTCCGACCAACCTGCCCTTCCGCTACAGCTCCTTGGTGATGTCCATTCGGACGATCAGTCCGTCGCGCAGCTCAAACAGGTACTCGAACGAGCTGCGGGAGAGCTCACTGCCGTCGATCCTGTGGATGACTTGGTCGAGGCGGACGTTGACCCGTCCGTCAGGCAGGACGGTGACGTCGGTCGGCGTGTCGTGCGTCTGGGTCTGGGTCCACTGGTTCAGCCAATAGTTCTTGACGGCTTCTCGTCCATGGAGCCGCTTGTCGCCATCGGGCCAATTGATGTCCTCGCTGAGATACCCGAGAAGACGGTCGATATCCCTGGTGTTGTAAGCATCGTACGCATCGACGACGATTTCTTTGTCGGTCATCTTCATATCACCCTCCGTGGAATGTTGCTCCTAATTCGTACCTCTTTAGACATGACTAACTCTCCCTTCTGTAGGTGCTTTGGAGAAGACTAGAAATCAACTTTGTAAGCTTGTTTTGTGCCACTGTTTGCGGCAATTTGAATTGCATTTAGCATCTGATGACGAACGACTGCTTCATCAAAACCTGCACAGGTCTTTGTGCCTTGGAGAATATCTTGAGCCAGTCGAGCGTAGACCTGCGCGACGTTGAATGCAGAGCCTTTTGGAGTTTCAGGTGGAACCCAGCGATATTTGTTTGGTACAGGAATGAGTGACAGTGCCTTCTCTTGTCCCTGTGCGCCCTGTAGGACCACATCCAGCATATAGGTATGACCAGTATCTCCTGTCACTAGCAAATCGCCTTCAGTGCCGTTGATCTCCCAAAGCAAATTAGTGCCGCGCGATCGCCCGCCCCGAATATGCAGAGAAGCGATCGCTCCGCTATGCAAAGTGCCATTCACAGCGATTTGGTCGGGAGCCGTTGCAGGAATGCTCTCACCTGTGTCAACAATCTTGACTTGAGTTCTTTGCGTTGCTAGCGTTGCATTTAACTCACGAAATTCGCCCAGACAATACGTTACAACATCTGCATAATGTCCAGTGTGAACCGTGAGCAAATTGGCTCCATTCTGCGAGTCAAGCATGTAGACGTTGGCGCTATCAATGACATCGCTAGGGTACTTGTCAGAGACAATCAGGCTAGTGGAGACGACAGTACCGACATAGCCTTGAGCAATCAAATCGCGAATCTGGTTAACCGCTGGTGCGGCTCGACCCTGAAGCCCGATCGCAGTGCAAATATTTTTGCGTCGAGCTAAATCAGCTAGTTCGATCGCCTCAGCTAATCCGTTACCTAACGGCCATTCACAGTAGATATGTTTTCCGGCTGCGATCGCAGCAGTTACTAGTTCATGATGATACGCCACCTTAACCGCAACAACGACTAAATCTACTTCTGGGTGTGTCACCAGTTCAACATGATTATCAAATGCGAGAGATACGTTGAATTGTTTACTAGCCGCGATCGCGGTTTCTTGCTGACTGGTGCTGATTGCTCGAATCTCATACTGTGGTAGAGCGGAGAGAGCTGGAATGTGAGCAGATTTTGCCCAACCTCGATTAGGATTTGCGCCAATAATACCAACGCCAATCTTGTCTGTCATTGCGATGTTCCTTAATTGGCTGATTCATCCAAGATGCAGAAATTTTTGTCTAGCCTTGCGCCACAACCCAAAGGCGCGGGTCGCCTGCTTGCCGATTGTCGCTGTGCCGTTAATCGGTGCGTAGCACTCGGATGAGCTCTTCGGACACGAGGTCGGGGCGCGACAGAAACGGGTGGTGACCAGTGGCAAGGTCGATCGAGCGGGTGGCCCGGCTGGCGTGGAAGCGCTGCAGGGCGAGGGAGGTGCTGCGGTCCTCCGTGCAGACGAGGTACGTCGAGGGTCTACCCCGCCACGCCGCTTGAGTCGTCGGCGTCCCAAAGGCACCTACCGATTGTGGGGTGACACGGTTCCACGCTTCGGCTCGGATCTCCTCGTCTGTCACGTCCTGCAAGAAGCGATCGCCGAATGACGAGACGGTGTAACCAGCGAGGCGGACTGTGCCGTCGTCGCCTGGCGCAATTTTGACCGGGTCTTGCTCGCCGCTCATGATGTCAGCCTGCGACTGCCCCACGTCCGGCAGGTACGAGGTGATGTACACCAGGTGGTGAGTAGCAGGGTGGTCGGCGCCCTCTGCAATGACCGTGCCGCCGTAGGAGTGCCCGACGATGACAGCCTCGTCTACGTTATCGAGCGCATCGCGGAGCGCTTGGGTGTCTTCAAGCCAGCCAGCGGTTCCGGGTGAAGCACCCTCTCCGCAGGACGGCAACTCGACCGACCGACTCGCCGAGCCGGTTTGCTCATGAATCCGCTGGGCAACCTGCCGCCACCACCAGTTACCGTCACGGACAAGTGCACCGTGCACGAACAGGATCTCCACCATCTTTGTGTCTCCATTCAATAATTTCCCCAGTGAGTGGGAGGTAGCTTGATTCAAACCCAGATATGGCTCACTGCCCAGACCTCGTTTGCAAGAGATAGCCGCAAATTTAAGTAATTTAAATTCCATGCTATCTGCCACGTATCACACTAAATGACCGAAATTCTGCAATAAATAACCAATCATGATGTGGGTTTCTCTCTGTGGAGTTAACAGTTTGGTAATAAATAATCGGTGCGTGAGTTGGAAAGTGCAGCCCGTTTATCAGTTTCGCCTTCAGAAGGAATGATTTGGCTCACATGACCTACAACTATTTCCCAGCGGTTCTGTCACTGTAGCCAGACGCAGGTAAAGCGATAAGGGTCGGAGAACGCTTGACCGTTAGATATTCCAGCCAGTTCTACTTTAAGGGCGACGACAACGCAATCGTTTTGTGAAGATGGATTTAGCGATCGTAAACCTCCACTTTCGTTAGCAACAAGCCGGTTCGTCCTGCTTCAACACCTGCGGCAGGGTTTGATTCAGAAAATAATCCCAGGTAAACGGCTGAAATTGAAGCAGCTCTAATGCTGTCGATGTACCCGAAGGATTGGAATGAGTTTTATTCTGTAGTGTTGGATAACAGAGTGAAATGTCTAATCCTGCGGAACTGGTCGATCGTTGACCCTGGAGCTGTCGGTCTATGGTCGCTACAGCGATTTCATAGCTGTTTTGATAATGCTTCAGACGCAGCTGGGTTCCACCTGGAACAGTGTTGAGCGTCCAGATAACGAGAGATGGTTCAGCAGTGGAAAACTCCTGCCAGGTGTAGACTAAACGGGTCGGTTCTTCCAGTTCCACAACCTCGCATTGAATCGTTGTCTTTAAGCCCGGTGAGGGACGGCTGTAAAACTGAAACTTGTGTCCTAGCCTTGGCTCAAAGTCATTCTCCATCATCCAGGCAGCAAGGGCACGGCGGTCGGTCAACACTTGCCAAACTCGTTCGGGTGGATTCGGGTGTCAACGGAAGGTCAACCAGTTTTCAAGCGAGTCCAACAGATGAGCAAGGACGTGGTCAGACGCTAAAAACCTGATGAATTTTGACTAACTACACTCACATTTGGATCAAGGTCGCCACCTGTGTTGTAAATGTAATCAAACGCTCCCTGATCGCCCAGTAAGTGCGATCGCAAAAATAGTCCACTCCAACGACCAATTGTATCGTTAGCGGTTGCCTGATCCAGCGTAGGACGGTTGGGATCACGGACAACATCATCTTCATTGGTAATGCCGTAGTGATTGGCACCGTCAACAATGATCAATGCCTTTGGTGGGTCTTGAAGCTTCACATAGGTTGATGCCACTTCACCAAAATCAGAGACGCCATCCAAAGTGCCTGCAATTAAGCCAACTGGAATATCCTGGTTATCGACAGATGGAAATATCCCGCTATTCATCGAAGACTGAACGTTAGTGCCATAGAAAACACCTGCCATCAGTTCAGGAGGTCGAGTATAGTCACCAGAAGAAACCGCTGGATCATTGATGTTTTGAATGGCAGCCAGTCCTGCATAACCGCCAAGGGAGTGTCCTAGCAGTCCCAACTTTTCAGTGTCCACGATTTCAAAAATGGGTGAGTCGGAATTAGTATCCTCCACTCTTATCTGATTGAGGACATCATGCACTTGTTGTTGATCTGCCAGAAGTCCAGTAATCTCTTGTCCATCAGGTCCAGTGATTGTGCGTTCATTGTTGGGAACAACCACAACGAATCCATAACTGGCGACTTGTTCAGCATAGTTAGAATAGTCAGCTTTATCGACCAGACCACCCTGAAGCATCAAGGCGATCGGTAACTGATCTGCCGTTGCATTTGGCACAACTGGGTAGTAAACATCTGCTGCATCACCATCGGCAGCAATCGTTGTTGTGTAGTGTTCTACCTGGTCGTACAGCGGATCAGGACTGAATGGGAGATCTCCTTGGCGAATTCGCAACACTTCCCCCTGTCCTGGGACAAAGCCCTTATTTGAGATATAGATATCCCTGTTAGAACCCAGAGTTAAGCCAGTGGGGTTGATCAGTTCATCGGTGATCGTGTTGCGAGTCGAGCCATCGGGAGAAACATAAATCAGCGCACCCGCTTCACCGCCATTCAAAATGGCATCGGCATCGTACTCCAGAACATAAAGACCGCCAGATTGGTCAAATTTCAGGTCAATGATATTGGTGAACCCTTCCGCATAAACTTCTGGTTCTCCCTCTTCCCCAATACGGTAAACTCGTGCATTTCCTTCCTTAAAGGGAAACGCGGTCAATTCACCGACGTAAAAGGCACCATCCGGACCAACGGTGATAGAGGTTGGCACCGACTGTTGCACAATTTCTTCACCTGTCGATGGATTAATAGCGGCACGGGTCGGAAACAGCGTCTCTAAGGTCGGTTCTGCATTGCTAAAGGCTTTAAGGCTGAGTAAGTCATTTCCACCTGCATCCAGCACATATGCCGTATTGTCTTCAATCAGCAAGTCGAAAAGATTAGTATTTACATCCTGCCCATCGGGATTATTGGCTTGTTCATAGGCTCCTAGGTCTACCAACCGTGTCCAGGAAGCATCACCATCAAAATTCTCGATCGCAATCAATTGACTGAAATCGGGAACTTGAACAATGCTATCCCGAAGTGCTGGATTTCCTGCAAATCCAACAATGCCGTAGGCATTGCCATAAGCATCAAACTCAATATCATTGATACCTGCCGCATCACTACCGTTCGGTAACGCCAGCGATGGTAAACCCGTGACTACCCTCTCAACAACCCCATCTTGAATTCGAGTAATCGCACCCGTTGCACCATATGACAGAACTGCATCGGGGATACTGGGAGATGGAATACTGGCTCCGGGTCCGCCTCGTCCTGCTTCAGTGACGTAGAGCGCTCCATCTGGACCAAAGGTTAACCCTCTGGGTCCATCCAAACCATTTGCTAAAACCTCAATCTGTGGCGCGTGCGATTCATCAGAGCCAGTATAGGTTTGTTCTGCAATCGCGATCGATGCTATATCCATGATGTAACTTCCAGTACAGATAAATTTGCTCGAAATTAAACTGATTCAATCTCAACTTCATTGACGTTGAAAACACTTAAACCCCGAAACCTGCAAGTGCGATCGCCCCTTTGTGAGAGCGATCGCTTGAGTATTCAGTTGAAGCGCGATTGCCTCGGAGGACTGAGGCAATGTTTTGTAGGCATTAAAGGGTATGAGCAACACCGCGATAAATCAATCGAGAGTTTGGTGTAGTTGGCCTCCGGGAACTAATTTGAGGCGATTGGTTAGTAATAGAGCGCCGGCTTCCAATTCCATGAGTCATGAGTTGGTACTGATTACTCGGATATGGTTTACCACGATAGGTAAGTGTAACTGAAGTAACTCTGGTTTGCTGAAGTTGAATAGACTGAGTAACTTCGTAATCAGCACCGCGATAACAAAGTTTCATGTGCTTATCTCCCTAATACAAATTTGTTACGGAGCAATGCAAATTTTTCTAACTCTCATCGATTATGAAATCGACGACCTTCTATTAACCTCTCAGGTTAAAACTCTGGGAATGCTGCAAGAATTGCAAAAGTCCATCTTTGGAAGTAGGGATTGGAGTATTCTTAGAAGAAAGCCTCTACCTTCCAACTGATATTCATTCAACAATGAGGAATTTGACCTCAACTGTTGCTCAAAGCTCTAGTGTTATAAAACACACCACGTTACTATCCGTCTTTCATGCAATAGGCTTACGAACGTCTCAACACTGCGCGGTGCCTTCCCTGTTGCATCCTGCACACCAGAAGCAACTGCGGATTACTACCTTACCTATATCATCCCAACCTCCGTCAGACATCGCTAGCCTTAACTGCGTTGATTCAGGTGACAATCTCAAATGGAGTGCTCGGATAGCCAATTGCTCTCCTAATACAACTGTTATTCACCAATATCAGTTAGCGCTAGGGAAACGTGAGTGGGGTTACGCAGATCTTCTACCAGGGCTTGAATATCGGCAGGTGGAGGTGGAGTGAGGCGTGACACACTCAGTGTCACGATGAAGTTAACAATCATGCCTAAAGTGCCAATGCCTTCGGGAGAAACACCAAAGAACCAGGTAGGCATACCGTAGAACTTGGTGCCAACAATATAAAAGAGAGTAAACAGCAGACCGACAATCATACCGGAAATGGCACCCTCCTTATTGGTACGCTTGTCAAAAATGCCCAAAATGATAACGGGGAAAAAGCTGGCGGCGGCCAAGCCAAAAGCAAAGGCTACGACCTGCGCCACGAAGCCCGGCGGATTAATACCTAAGTATCCAGCTAGGACGATTGCAATCCCTACCAGAAGCCGTCCTATCATCAGACGTTTTGACTCCGAAGCGTGAGGATCGATCATGCGGTAGTAAACGTCGTGGGCGATTGAGCTAGAGATCACCAATAGCAGCCCGGAAGCCGTGGACAATGCTGCTGCTAGCCCACCTACTGCCACCAGCGCAATCACCCAGGGAGCCAGTTTGGCAACCTCTGGTGTCGCCAGCACGATGATATCGGGATCAATTTTGACTTCGCTGGTCGTCGCGTCGGGCGTAAGCTGAATCCGTCCATCAGCATTTTTATCATCGAATGCCAGCAGTCCGGTATTTTCCCACTTGGTTGCCCAATCTAACTGACGAATTTCTTCAACAGTATTGTTATTAATGCTGTTGATCAGGTTGTAGCGAGCAAAGCTAGCCAAGGCAGGTGCAGAGGTGTACAAAATGGCGATAAACAACAGTGCCCAACCCGCCGAGTAACGTGCCGATCGCACATCTGGTACCGTGTAAAACCGAACGATCACATGTGGCAGTCCAGCCGTGCCCACCATCAGCGCCAACGTGATGAACAACACATCCAACATGGATTTGTTGGCGAAGGGTTGGGTATATTCGCTAAAGCCCAGTTCGGTTTGAATATCGTTTAACCGTCCCACGATATCCCCAAAGGTAAAGCCCAACTGTGGCACAAAAATTCCTGTCAGTAATGCAGAGATGGCGATCGTTGGAATCAAATACGCCACAATCAGCACACAGTATTGTGCCACCTGTGTCCAGGTAATACCTTTCATGCCGCCTAGAATGGCAAAAAACGCCACAATCACCATGCCGATAATCACACCTGTGCTGATATCTACTTGCAAAAAGCGGCTAAAGACAATGCCCACGCCACGCATTTGTCCTGCTACATAGGTAAACGAGACAAAAATGGCAGCAATCACCGCTACTGTTCGAGCCAGATTGGAATAGTAGCGATCGCCCACAAAGTCGGGCACGGTGTACTTACCAAACTTGCGTAGATAAGGAGCCAGCAGCAACGCCAGTAACACATAGCCGCCCGTCCAGCCCATGAGGTAGATCGAGCCGTCATATCCCAGGAAGGAAATCAAGCCTGCCATAGAAATAAACGAAGCAGCAGACATCCAATCAGCAGCAGTGGCAGCCCCATTGGCAATCGATGGTATATCCCGATCCGCTACAAAGAAGCCTTGGGTGTCTTGTACTCGCGACCGCCAGCCAATGTAGATGTACAGAATGAATGAAAGGATAACTAAAACCGTAGTCCAGGCTTCGACTGACATGGTTTAAGCCTCCGTATCTGAGTCGTTGGAAAGCGGTTGATGAGAAATACTAGCACGACGTGAGACTCGATTGGGCACAGCGGCATGACCATATTTGCGATCGAGCCTGTCCATCTGCACAGCGTAAACAAAAATTAGGATAACAAACACATAGATCGATCCTTGCTGTGCCATCCAAAATCCTAGAGGTACACTGCCAAATTGAATGGTATTGAGTGGCTGCACCAGCAAAATGCTAAACACTAGAGACACCAATGCCCAAACAATCAGGAGATTGCGAATTAAAGCCGTATTTGCCCGCCAATAGGTACGACGAAGACTAGAGGAATCATGGTTATTTCCCATTGCTGTACGTTATGAGGTAATGTTTACAGAGGTGATGAAAATGCCGTTAGTATTGTCTGAGATGGTGTTGCCGGAAATTGTGTTGGGGGTGGCAAGAATGGGTTGATTGGAAGAACCTGCTTCCTTAAGAGTGTGAGGAACCTGTTCATTCTTTGTTCCCAATCTTCCACTCTCGGCATCTCTCGAACTCTCTAAAAGAAAAGAACTGCTGCTTATTCCCTTATCAATCGCTGATTAATATCTTTGTCTCGGCTGGCTTTGCGGTTGCAGGTAAACTTGGAACGAATGGCAGCAAGTAAGGTAGATGACCCGATTTAAATCGTACATATTGTGTTTTCCAAGAAGTTGTTTGCAATGCAGGTTATATCACTCAAAAACTTCATTACGTTATCAGCAAAGTGTGCCTTCATAGCTTTTTCTCCTCTTAATGAAGAGACTTCGCTCTTACACGACTTATCCAACACTCTGGGAATTTCTCCTGCTGAGTTTGTCGCCCTACAGATATATCACTAAGAGCGGCTAGAAGGGTTCGGAACTTCTTCGGGCGAACAAAATCAGTGTAATCAAACTACCTCTAGACCAAATGGTTATGTCGCAAAAACTGGTGAGTGGTAAGGTAAATAGACCTAACCTTGCCTTCTCCTCCTCTTATGTCTACTGCTTCTGTGTTTAAGTGGCGGCACTTTCTGCCCGAAATCATCCTGTTGAATGTGCGATGGTACTGCCGTTATTCCCTCAGCTACCGAGACCTAGAGGAGATGATGCAG
>NZ_JACJPJ010000026.1:0-26547 GCF_014696015.1 Oculatella sp. FACHB-28
GTAGCATTGTCTCCCTCGACGATGCCCGTTCTTTGCAGTTTGAGTTGAATGACATTGAGGACATTTCATGCTTCTATAATGCCAAATTATGCATTACCCTTGCAGCAACGCCGCTCATACTAAAGCCCGAAACAACACAAATTCCTTGAATCGTGGTGACAGATTGTAGAATTTCTGCATTTTATTAGTATAAGTGAACTATCCTAAAACCATTGCAGAGTAAGAACTTCAGGCTAATTGCCCCTGGTTGCAGCGACGCCCTCATCACCCCTAGAACTGGGATTTCTTGAAAAAATCGCAGTTCTAAATCCCTTGAATCAGTATCATTCTCCGTAACTATGCAGTGATTGCCATCAGCCAATGACAAAGTCAGCCGCATTAATTTGAGTTGTGGCAATACCTGTTAGTAGAGCCAGAGACTCATTTCCAACTTGCACTAGCGTATTGTTCCCGACCTGAGTAATTCGCAAATCGCGGAATCGTAAGCCTCCTGTCAATACAAGGCGATCACGTCCATTTTGAAAATCGACAATGGTATCGCGCCCCTGACGACGAGTTAAAACAAAGCGATCGGTTCCTGCACCTCCAATGAGCCGATCTGCCCCTAATCCTCCTAGGAGCACATCATTTCCGACTGCACCATCAAGTGCATCGTTACCCGCTCCACCTAGCAGTCTATCGTTACCTGCTCCACCTAGCAGTCTATCGTTACCCACTCCACCATCCAAGTTGTCATTTCCACGGTTACCTAGCAACACGTCGTTGCCACCCAACCCTCGGATCGTATTGGCGGCAGCATTACCCCGCAGCGTTTCGCTAGCATTCGTACCGTTAATGACGTTACTGCGGGGAGGTAGGGGAATCGATCCGAGAATGTCGTAGCGACTGAATACGAAGAGGTTGTGATGGCTCAGAGTCAGATTTGGGGTGAGGGTCGCCATATGCACTTGAGCTAGCCCGCCTACTCCGTCAGGATCGAAGAAAAGACGGCCTGTCGAGGATTGATAAATGACGCGATCGCTGGCATCTAAAGCCCCATTGCCAATCCGAAACTGATCTTGGCGAAGAACGGAATTAATCGTTAATCCCATACCCGCATAACCTGGATTCATCCCTGGAGAGATGGAGTCAGCAGCATAGAGAGCGATCGTATCCTCGCGTGAATTAAGGTCTGTAATCTGGTCGGTTCCATCCTGATTTAGCTGGCTGAAAACGAAGCAATCGCGCCCGCTTCCTCCTGTCAGGACATCAAGACCCCTGTCTCCGCGCAAGACATCATTATTGTTGCCACCGAACAATGTATCCTTCCCATCAAGGACATTATTGATTCCTGTGCTTCCATAAAGTTGGTCGTTTCCATCCAACCCCTGAAGCGTGTTTGCCCCATCGTTGCCAAAAATCAAATTGTTTCGGGCATTTCCCGTACCATTCAGACCGCGTAGCAGTTGGAGATTTTCAAATTCACTAGTTAACGTGTAAGACGTAGCACCCGCAACATCAAACAAAATGGTGTCGATATCTGCGACTGTTCCGGTTTCAATAATTTGGTCTAACAGATTCTCGATTTGGTACCTATCATTACCATTTCCACCGGTGAGGCGATTCACTCCTGCGCCACCGGACAGATAATCATTTCCTTCACCACCCTCGATGGTGTCATTGCCAAATCCACCAAACAGACCGTCATTACCAATGCCGCCGGAGATCACATCATTGCCGTTACTGCCAAAAATCTGGTCCTGGCCGTCACCCCCAAATATAGTATCGTTGCCCAAGTGGGGAACTTGATTGGTTTCATCGACTCCACCAAAGATGAAGTCGTTGCCACTGCCGCCTGTGATACTATCGCTCCCATTTCCTCCGGATATCGTATCGTCACCGCTTCCCCCATCGAGTTGGTCGTCGCCATCATTGCCTTCGATCCAGTCGAAGTTGTCGCCTCCCAGCAACGTGTCATTACCCCCATTACCCGTGAGGGTGTCGGGTTCATTGGCTCCCTCAAAAAAGTCATTGCCATTACCGCCGTTGAAAACTGCCATGCGTGTATTTACGGGTAGTACGTGAAAGAATAATTACCATATCCATAATTGTTTTTCCAGAAATAGTGATGGAATTTAAACAACAATCTCAGTTCGGGTTAAGGATGTTGGTAGTGCTTTTTAATAAAGGGTAGAGAAAATTAGGAGTAGCTATTATAGGTCAGCCGTGATTATGCACCGATTCACAGATTTGATCCATCATGAAGCCTTATCTCCTCTGCCCCACCTGTGGTTCCGATGACATTATGAAAAACGGCACTACTCGTCGGGGAAAACAGAACTACAAGTGTCGCGATTGTGGTCGTCAGTTTGTGGAGAATCCTCCGTGGAAACCGAAAGACAAGGACACCTATACTTTGATTGATCGAATGTTGCTGGAACGTATTTCACTAGCAGGTATTGCACGGGTGCTCCAGTTGTCGGAAAGTTGGTTGCAACAGTACGTGAATGCTGTTCATGCTGAGCTACCACAGCGAGCAGAGGTTGTTGCCAAAACAACGTCTCGACTAGTTGTGCAAATGGATGAATTGTGGTCATTTCGCGAGGAATGCAATCTCGTCATTACCCACAGGGGTACTCTGTTTGTCTGACAATTCAGTTGCTTAACTGCAAAATTTATCAGTAGATAGAAACACGAAACGAAGCAGAGCGATCACTTCCAATAACTACCCCTATCAACAGCTTTTTGAAAGCTTTTGGACTCAGAGATCGTCTCTTAACAATTAACCCCAAGTATTTTCGGACTCACTGTACAGTGCCAAATTAAATGAGCTCTTCCCAACTTTTAGTGATCGAGGTTCTTGAGGTAGCCTTAAATCTAGAATCCACATCGCTCAAATTCGCAATCGCATCCATCTTCGCCAAAAGTTGGGAAGAGCCATTAAATGACATTGAGACAAATTAGTGTCGTCGAGCAAAATCTCCTCTGTTGCAGGATTACAGGGAGAATTTGCTCAGTGGACTAGCCTCTGTCCATCAGCATTGCTAATCTGGCTTGAGGCAAAAAAGCAAGCCAGATTTAGCTTCGCTGCTTTAACGACACTAATGTCTCCCCACGTCAAATAAAAGTCACTGTGCACAAATCGGGGATTGCAGAAGCAAAGCCCAACTTAAGGATTCCTATTTATGCAGGCAAGCTGATTCCATTGGGGATGGAAACAAACTGAAGGTCGGTTATTGCTCCGCTTCCTACCAGGAAGATATCCATAGCACTCACGCCAGTTGCGTTGAGAGACAGTTGCTGGAAGCTGTTGTTCTCAAGTGGGGGAATCTCTATAGTTTTGATTGCAGTTCTCTCACTGTCATAGAGTGTAACCGTTCCACCTGCTTCTTCAATGTCGAGTAGACCCACGCTCACAACACCCACTAAAGAATCCCATTGGAAGCTCACCGTGCCTCCTTCCCCGTTGTCATCCGGGTTAGAAGAGTTACCGTCTTCCGAGATGATCAGGACATTACCTTTGTCTGGTGTAGCCAGGTCAGTATCGCCGCCCGTGGGGTTTTCAGAATCAAAGAGCATCAGATCGCCAGAGTCAGAAGAGAGGGAAAGACCCAAATCTGCAAACTGATCGGTGATGACCGTTCCAGCAGCCAGTTCGTCGCCTTCAAAGTCGAGGGTTTCTGTGACTGCGTTGAGTCCAGCAACACCCAGGCGAGGATCTAAATCCAGGGGGGTGTTTAGCTTGAGCTGGATAATCTCGTTGTTGTCGATGTCAGGGCCGCGGCCCACGGAGAAGGGATAGTTGTTGTCGTTGGCTACCAGGATGGTATCCGAATCGAACACTAAGACATCTTCAATGGTCTGGAAGGGAAAGTTGAAAGTGGTGCTGCCGTCCCCATTTAGGTCGTTAGGATCGCTAATGTTCAATAAGTCAACCAGTTCTTCCTTCTTAACAAAGTTCTTGTCGTCAACCTTAGACAGATTAACTTTGAAGATCTTCTTGAATCCGGCTGTCGCTCCCTGATTGTTATCTCGCTCAATTACGAGAAACTCGTTGGTATTAATAGGGGTGAAGTCACCGATCGCATTGTTGGGCGATTCTAGCTGATAGAGTCCAAGTAATCCCTCAAAGGAACTGCTGGCAACATCAAATTCATAGATCCGCAATGAGCCAGTTGGATCACCCACTACGGTTCCTTCTAGCATGGGGTAGAGGGTGGTGCGATCGGGGCTAAAGGCCATGCCTTCAAAGCCACGAGAGCCGCCTAAGTTAGAAACTGCGGGTTCTTCGATGAAGTTGCTGCGGGCAGTAAATCCAGTACCGGGGAAGTCGGTGAAGAAGCCGTCTACTCCTAGTTCGATAAACTGTTCGTATTCATTCAGCGGATCACCGTTATAGCTATCCGGCAGGAAGAAGCTCTCATTCCGCAGAGTATAGAGGTGAACCAGCAACCCGGCATCATGGGCATCTTGAATCAAAGTGGTGGGAGTGCCTGTGACGCGATCGCCATCACTGATAGCACCGTCGCCATTCAGGTCATCGGGCTGACCGTCGCCATCTGCATCGACCGTAGAGAGGGGGACAATGCGCTGCTTGTTGGGTCCGATCCCCGCCGCGTATTCAGCAATTTCAGCCAATCCATCTGGAGTAGACAAGTTGGTGTAGGTGCGAGTGTCGCCGCTGACTACGAAGTCGTAGGGCTGACCTGAACTCCCAAAGAGCTGAACCAGAGGAATGTCGATACCTACTTCGGGCATGATTGTGTCGTTCAGTTCTTTCAGGTTGCTCACCTCAAAGGACTGAATGTAAACCCGGTTGGGGTCGGTGAAGCCTTCGGACACCAGAGTGTCTACCAAAATTTCGCTGGTGTTGTAACCTTGTTGCTGGAAGAAGGTAGGGTGCTTGGTTTCGGGGTAGATGCCGATCTGGCGACCCGTCTCAGCCTCAACTTCTTGCACCAGGTCGATTACCTCAGCCAACGTAGGTACCTTCAATCCATCGTTGTTGAAGGCAGTGCTACGTAGAGCCGGAAGCCGTTCGATCGCGTTCAGTTGCTTGACTTCTGCCAGGGTAAAGTCTTCGGCAAACCAGCCACCGACCAGGCGACCGTCCAGGTTCTTCACGGTTAGACGATCGGCAAATTTGGGTCGCAGATAAACGTCAGTGCTGGTGTCGGTCGTGTTCAGCACGGGGTTGCCGTTGGCATCGCGCTGAATTGTACCGTCGGGGTTGAGCGCTACTACTGCCAACATTGGCTCATGCCGAGCAATCAAAGCACCGTCTTTGGTAACGACCAGGTCAGGCTCAATGAAGTCAGATCCCTGTGCGATCGCCAGCTTGTAAGCTTCTAAAGTATGCTCTGGCCGTAGTCCCGATGCGCCTCGGTGACCGATCACGATCGGAGCTTCACCCGTCAGTGTGTCAAATTCAGTGGTGGCAAGCACGTCTGGGTTTTGAGGCGATCGCACAAATTCACCCGTAATCTGATCGCGCACCAGGTCGCCTATACCAGGAAAGTCGGTGAAATAACCATCTACGCCCAAGTTGATGAACTGCTCATACTCCTCATTGGGACTGCCCTGGTAGTCAGCAGCCAGGAAGCGATCCTCGTCGCGGAAAGTGTAAGCATGAACAAGCAGACCTGCTGCATGGGCATCAGGAATCAGGTTAGAGGGAGTAGTTGTCGTCTTATCTGCATCGTTGACGGCTCCATCACCATTCACGTCGTCAGCCACACCGTCGCCGTTAGCATCTACGCCTTTGACGGAAACAATCATCCGCTTCCAGGGTCCAATGCCGTCAGCATATTCAGCAATTTCTGCCAGTCCTGCTGGAGTTTGCAGATCGCCATAAGTGCGATTGTCCCCATTGACCGCAAAGTCGTAGGGACGGGCATTGACATCTTGATAAATGAGAGAACCATCTAGAGCCACGTCATAAGCATCTAGTAACTGCACCAGCGGAATGTCTGTCTTGGTGTTCAGTTCCTTTAGATTGGAAACTTCAAAGGACTGGATGAAGACGCGGTCAGGCTCGGTAAAGCCAGTTTCCTCCAAAGTTTCCAGCAGGGGTTCTTCTAGAGACAGTCCCAGGTCGTCGTGATAGGTGGGGTGCTTGGTTTCGGGATAGATGCCAATCTTTTTACCCGTGTCTACCTCAATCTGTTTGACCAGGTTGATCACTTCTTCAAAGGTCGGGATCTGGAACACGCCATCGAAGACATCGGTGCGGTAGTCCTGAGGCATGATCGCCCGCAGGGTCTTGATTTCCTCCAGAGTAAAGTCGGAGGCAAAGAATTCGTCCTCATACAGAACGCCGTCAATGACTCCATCACGTCTGCGATCGACAAATTCGGGACGACTGGCAACATCGGTGGTGCCACCCAGGATTGGCTCGTGGCGAGCGATTAATACGCCGTCTTTGGTGGATACCAGGTCAGGCTCGATGAAGTCAGCACCACGAGTGATGGCTAGTCTGTATGCCTCTAGGGTGTGCTCAGGTAATTCGCCACTTGCGCCCCGGTGTCCGATGACAAGCGGATCTTGACCGTTGAGCGTGTTGAGGGTGTTATCGAGCGTATTGACGGTGTTGACGTTAGGCGTTGGAATGGGAGCTTCCAGCAGTTTGCCCGTGGCATCAAAGTGCAGGATGTAGGGACCAAATTCGTCTCCAATCCAGAGCTCGCCATTGCCATCAATCACCAGAGACTCGACATCAAAGTCGGAACCCGTGAGCAGGCGATCGCTCGTTCCCTCATTTTGAATGTCAAATGGAATTAGGTTGTTTGGATCACTAAATTGAACAAACCCTTGCACCTCAACGCTGCGATCGCCCCCTTCAGAACCCGCGAAGTTAGGATCAACCTGATAGATGCGGAGTAAATAGTCGGAACTGTTGAACTTGGAGCCAAAGCCGTTGTCCGAGAGGAACCAATAGGTGGAACCGTCGCCACCAGGAACAAACTGCACACCGCTAAAACCTTGAATAGGAGGGCCTTCAAAAGGACCAGTTCGACCATTTCCTGAAATACCTTCACCCGTTTCAGGTCCCTCTGCGAAAGTATCAGCAGGCAAAGAAGCAAATCCTTCTAGTTCAGCAGGTTCAATGTTTGTGTCAAAATCTGCCATCTCTTGCTAAGACTCCTTAGATACTGAAAATACTGTGGCTAATGGATAAAAATCCAGAAGAATTTTTCATCAAAATGAATGCTGCAATTACGGTTAACGTTGTTTTGAAGACATGCGAAAACAAGGCAGTATTGCAACCCATATATGCAATGCAGTGCATCACATGAGCTGGGTTGTAATACAACCGAAGCAAAATTCATACCCACAAAAACCCTGCCATTCTCAGCTTAAGAAGGCATTAATTGATCTTTAATAGAACAATGTCCTGAGGTTAATTCCGTAAATCTTCTATTACAAGTTACTCTCTGGGTTAATTTCGTTCTATTAGATCTACAAGGCCTGCAAAAATCCTCAAACTTTTCAAGTGTTCTAAAACACACTGACTTAAGGTCTTCTAAAAGAACATATAGTTACCTCAAAAACTGATGTAGCACCCCTCATCCCTAGACTTACTGCGCTATTGCACAGAAAGTTCACTCGTCCGTCAGCGACTCATGCTTCCAGTTCTAGTTGAGTGAGCTGCTTAACTGACAAAACGGGGTGAACCTGGAACGGTGGCTAGGAGGGAAGCAGAGCTTGATTTAGGCTGAGAATTTATCCTCTTCTGCCACTCTGAGAAGAGGATAAATTCTTGTGCTGTTGATGTGCGGTTTAGCTGAATTCATTCAAGCTAATCACAACGAATTTACCTCATTTCAGCTATCCTCCAGTGAGAGTGACAGAAGAGGGATTAGGGTAGGATGCCGTAGGTGAAGGCATTGCAACTTGAAGTCCGCTGTCCCGCCTATCTATTAACCCAGCAATGTAAGTCGCTAAAGCAGAGTGGCTATCTGCAAAGATTTCAGCCTGAAAAATGCAAGATCAATGAGTGCCGGTTTAATAGATGCGAAGCAACTAGATGACGCTTTAGTACCAGATTGGCAAGTACCAGAGTTTGAGCGTGCGAAAGATCAATTTGGATCAATTTTTGAGCAAATTACTGAAGCCCTACTGGCTCATCAGCCTCGCCATTTCCGGTAAAGCTTCTCCGCATAAAACATGCTCTCTTCATTCGGTAGGCGAATCTTCGCCGGTTGATATGGATAAAAGATTTCGATCGCCCGTGTATCTTCGCCCTTGTATAGCAATGGAGTTAAACTCAGCGGAGCGTCGCCTACTCCGCTGGTCTTCAGAACCGTGCTTGAGATTTTGCACCTCACACGGCTCCTCAACCGTCTGGTGCTTGTCACGCAGACTTCGGTGCAATTGGTCATGACGATGTCGATGTAATAGCGCCAGATTGTTCTGTTGATAGTTGGCTGAATTGCCGTCCACATGGTGAACTTTCATCAGCTCCTCTGACTGAAAATACAATCCACATAATTGACACTTCCCTGACTATCAAACCAATAGTTTGACAACTGTTGGTTTGATAGTCGGAGGTGTGCTGATTTCATTGACTCCAGTAAATCCAATCCCCGTCATAGGG
The DNA here is from genome assembly GCF_014696015.1 of Oculatella sp. FACHB-28. Classification (NCBI taxonomy): domain Bacteria; kingdom Bacillati; phylum Cyanobacteriota; class Cyanophyceae; order Oculatellales; family Oculatellaceae; genus Oculatella; species Oculatella sp. FACHB-28. The sequence goes on from NZ_JACJPJ010000026.1 coordinate 8,576, forward strand.
ACCTCGCTCACCCTGTACTAAGGCTCGCGAAGCAGAATCTTTCAGCGAGTGAGCGACATCAGTGAGCATTGATATTTGACTTGTCGATTGCAAGCCTCAAGTAGTTTCAAGATGGTTGGAATTCCTGCGATCGCTAGCTGGGGGTCAATCGTAAAGTATCGATTCAGGTAACTGAGATAATACTGCTCTTCTTCAAGATGAGTTAAATCTGGACTGACGCGAACGACAAAATCATACGCTTCGATCGTTTTGTTCTTGCCGTTGCAGTTGCCCTCAGTCAAATCGACTCTAAACTCGCCATACTCTAGAAAACAGTGAATTTGAGGAATGAAGTTTAGACCATGTGGCTCAAGCAAACTACTTGCGCCAGTCACGATTTCATCGTTGAGTCGATAGAAGCCAAGATTCTTCGCTTCTTTGGGGTTTTGCCACTTGATTTTGGAGTTGAAGGGGGGATTGCCCTCCAGGTTGTAGCTAACCGTCCAGACCTTTGTTTCTCGGTTTTGAGTAGCTTTCAAAAGATACCCATGATAGGAAACTTGGTTTTCGGGTTCTGGCTCTCTATTTGTAGTTCCATCCGTCATACGATTGCTTTTTAGTCTTGGCTGCTGCTCAGTCCTCAGAGTGAGTAGTAGATAGGCTTTCGTACTTAATCTAAGTGCTGTATCGTACAAGAGCTTACATCTTTGGGTAGAGTCTTTTCCAGGGGTTCACCCATTGGAGTACATTCCTGCCTTATGGGAGAACATAAAAGCCGCCTGATCAGCCTTGATGAAGGCAATTGTGTTCTCTACTACGGCTATGCAAAACACAGAAAACAAGTCTTCTTCCTCTCTAGCGCCTTTAGCAGGGCTGACAGTGCTTCTCGTTGAGGATGAGCCTGATATTGCTGAGCTTTTTACGTTCATTCTCCAAGAGTCTGGAGCTGAGGTTATCCTTGCTAGGTCTGCCCTTGAAGCTCTGGGAGAATTAGGACAGCGGCGACCAGACATCTTGGTCAGCAATGTCAGACTTCCCCAGAAGGATGGACGTTGGCTGATTGAACAGATCAGGCAGCTGGAGGGCACTTGGGGTGAACTTCCAGCCATTGCGGTAACGTCCTACACCAGGGAGTCCAACGCTGAAAACGCATTAGACGCAGGCTTTCAGTATTTTATGTCCAAGCCTTTAGACGCTGATGAGTTAGTTCAAGAAATTCTCAAGCTTGTTGGGCGACAGTGACGGAAAGTAAAGCCTTTTGTGGGAATATCGAATTTTCCCTACAAATTCTGTCAAGGTTCCTGATCCATGTCTCCCAAGGGTGATCTTAGGTTAGATGGTCTCAAGGTGTTGGTTGTAGATGACGATGGTGACAGCCTTCAATTCCTCGTCTTCCTATTTGAGACTTACGGTGCAGAGGTAGCAGCAGCTAGCTCTGCGAGTGACGCATTCCAGGCAGTTCTGGAGTGGCGACCAGACATTTTAGTTAGTGATGTAAGTATGCCTGACGAAGATGGTTACACGTTAATCCGCCGCATTAGAGCGTTGACGGCCCAGCAAGGAGGGCAGGTGCCTGCGATCGCACTAACAGCTAATGCCAAAGAATCAGATCGGCTGCAAGCAATTGCAGCAGGGTGTGGGCAGCATATCGCCAAACCCGCTGACCTGGATGAATTGCTACAAGCTGTGCTGGAGATGGCGGCTAGCAAGATTTGTGTACGCTTTTACAGAAAATGGCGTATCTTTCAGATTCGTGGCGCGGCATCACAAGCGTATAACCCGTGCGACACAAGGGTTTATTATTTTTGTTCCCTTAGTACATATCAAGTCTCACTATCAAATTCATGGCGCAAAAGCTTTATACAACTGCCCAGAATGAGGCATGTTCGTAAAACATGGGATATACGCCACGAATTTGAAAGCTGCGCCATGTTTTGTAAAAACGTACAACAATAGTTAAAACTTTATCTGTCAGTCCTCAGAGCCAGGTTTCATGAGAGCCTTTTTTAGGAACGCCTTTCGAGATCTCCGATGAAGCGATCGCCCATTTGTTCTGCTTACTAAGTGTACAGTGACTTTTTATTTGACGTGGAGACACATTAGTGTCGTTGAAAAAGTAAAGCTAAAGCTGGTCTGCTTTTTGGACTCAAGTCAGATTGGCAATGCTGATGGACAGATGCTAGTCCACTGAGCAACTTCTCCCTGTAATCCTGCAACAGGGGAGATGTTGCTCGACGACACAAATTTGTCTCGATGTCATTTAATTTGGCACTGTACAGCAGAATAGACAGGCAAGGCAGATTTTATATTTTATCTCTTGCTCAGACTTAAGTTGACAATACCCATTTAGGGTAAGGTCAGAGAAAATTGAGCCTTCCTACCTTCTCATGTTTGCGACACAACCCGATTTAGCGTAGCTTCTACTTCTGACTTGCCAAGGCAAGATGAATACCAAGCCCAACGAAGACTATTCCAGTAATGCGTTGCCTCCATGCAGCAAACTGAGTATTTTGTATCAGTCTCCGCATAAATGTACAGGTGGCTAAGATCAACAGAAACTCCAATATCACTCCTACTACCGCAAGAATGAAACCCAGTAGAAGAAACTGAAGTGCGACAGACCCCTTGCTTGGATCAATGAACTGAGGTAGAAACGCCAGAAAAAATAGTATCTCTTTAGGGTTTAAAACACTTATCACTAGAGCCGTTGTAAAGATGCGTCTATTTTCAGTCAGCGTTGCCAGGGTTACTCTCGACTCTGATAAACGATCTTCTTGAACAAGGATTGCTTTGACACCAAGATAGACTAAATAGATTGCGCCAAAGTACTTAATTACCGTAAAGGCGATCGCAGATTCTGCGACGATGGTTGACAAGCCAAGAGTCGCTGCTGAAGTGTGTACTAATGTGCCAGCACTCAGTCCAAGGCTGGTCAAAATGCCTGCTTTATGACCGCCAGCAATGCTCTGCGTCACCACAAGGGTTTGTCCGGGACCGGGAGTGGAGATTAAAGCGATGACTGCAGTTAGATAGGTTATGAGTCTAGTGGGGTCAATCATTTCCTTTCCTTAACTCGGTAAATGCTCATATCAATGTTTTTTGAGGCTGTATGGATTAAGCTTTGTACCTGTAGATGAGCAATAAATCAGCGGAATGAGCAAATGGATAACATAAAGCCTCAGGTCTGCTTTAAAGAATGTTTAAAAAGTTGACTGTAGAATGGGCTAACGACAGCGCGACCCTTGCAACCGTTGGTTCCCTGCTTTAATCCAACCTACGTCATCTTCAATTTAATTGCCCTACTTACTTGCAGATATTTGTATGTTAATCAAACAGTACCGATAATGGCTGTGCTAAGTTATTGGAGTTTTCTGCTGACTTAACTGAGTAAAACTGAGTTTGTAATTGTACAAAACTACAGAGTGCTCATATAACAGTCCTAAATTAGTTGTAGGATGAGCGGATTGTGAGAGACACACCCCAACGGGTGAATAAGCCTGCACCATTTGTGGCTGACAGCGCTCCAGTAGTAATGACAACTATTACCTCCCGTTCCGGTGGTTCTGTCGCAAGAATTATGGTTCCGTTGCAAAGACTTTAAAGTGACAAACGAGTTGGTCTCGTTCGTGTTGTTTAAGCAATCACTCCGAAAATTTCATTGATAAACTCTACTTGAGATACGCTGTCCCCTTGGTTAACCTCCTTCGCTTGCCCTTTGTGAATCATCGCCATTGCTTCGATTCCTCTCAATGTTCTTCTCGCTGTGTTGAACGACTGAAATCCCATCATTGGTTTTACAATCCGCTTCACGTTGCGGTGGTCTTGCTCAATCATGTTGTTCAAATATTTGCTTTGCCGCAATTCGGTCTCGGCTTTTAACGTTTTATCTTGCTTCAATTCATCCATCGCAACGGGATAGGCAGCATTCTTATCGACGGTGATCACCCGTGGAGTTTGAGTGTGCTTGGCTTTCAACACTTTACGGAAAAATCGTGCCGCTGCTTTCCCGTCTCGCTTCGCACTGGGCATAAAATCCAAGGGATTGCCCTCCGCATCCACTGCTCGCTACAAGTATTTCCACTCTCCTTTGATTTTGATGTACGTTTCATCCATCCGCCAGGAATCATTCGCGGGATTGAGAAAGGGACGAATGCGTTTGTCGAGTTCGGGTGCATAATCCTGCACCCACCGATAAATTGTCGTGTGATCTACTGTCACGCCGCGCTCCGCCATCATCTCCTCTAAATCCCGGTAGCTTAAGGAATAGCGACAATACCAGCGCACATTCAGCAGGATGATATTGGACTGGTATTGTCGCCATTTGAACGGAGCTTTAGGATCAACCACGGAACGTCAATTTTCTCTCAATAGGCTCAAACTCTATCATTTTTTGCAACAGAACCAGCAATCCCCCAACTCCATAATTTTGTTAGTCAAGCAGGATATAAATAACCAAGGATTAAGTATAGATTTAGAAGACATTAAAGTTTGGGAGTAAAAGAAATCTTCTCAAAAAAATGCTTTTACTTGAAACAAATACGTCTTTCAGAAGAGATGCGAATCAAAATATTAAAACTATCTTTGTTCGTAGTAAACACAACTGGATATTGCTCATTTTTAGTTCCACAGTCTGAAGCGGCAAAACTTTTTACGAGGACTAATAATGTTTATTTTAAGGCGGTTGAATTCTAAGCTGCTTGCCTATTTAAGCGTCACGCTATTTACGGTTACGCTGTTTGTTAGTCCGCCTGCATTTATGCGTCAGCTCCCGTTTTTCAACGCATCAACTATAGTTCACGCTAGTGTTCAATCTCTCCCAAGCGATTTTATCTCTGCGGATTTAATCGCTTCTGCACCCTCTGAGCCTCCGCTGACCGAGGAGGGAGAGGAAGAGGAAAAATCAGTTGATTTCTTTAGAATTGCAATGGGAGCGATCGCTGGCTTAGTGCTATTTATCTATGGAGTTACTCGATTAGCGGAAGGGCTGGAGGATGTGGGCGAAGCAAGGATGAAAAACCTACTGAGCAAGTTTACAACAAACCGCTTTGCTGGGGTCACAACTGGAATTGTAGCAACAACTTTTCTAGAGTCTTCATCAGTCACAATTATTCTTGTAATTGCAATGGTGAGTGCGGGAATTCTTACCTTTGTGCAGTCTCTAGGTGTTGTCTTGGGCTCAAACATCGGTACTGCTGTCGGCGCACAAATCATTTCGCTCAATATTGAGCTATACGTTCCTATTTTGATGTTTGCAGGACTGCTGGTGTTTTTCGTAGGCAGGACTGAACGCTGGAAAGCGATCGGCATTGTTTTGCTAGGCTTTGGGCTGATGTTTTATGGACTGGAAGCGATCGATTCTGCAATGGAACCGTTTCGCGAATATGAGCCGTTTCTAAACCTGATGGAGCGATTAGGTGAAAATCCGTTGCTTGGTGCATTAGTGGGGGCAATTTTTACCGTTATTGTTCAATCTTCTTCAGCGACTGTAGCGATTGTTGTCACCCTTGCTGGTTCCAACTTAATCGGGTTGGCCGCTGGGATTGCAATTATGTTGGGCGCAGAAATTGGCACTTGTGCCGATACGCTGGTTGCGACGATTGGACGAGGTAGCTACGCGCTACGAACTGGATTGTTTCACCTGCTGTTTAATCTCGTCAGCGCTACGTTGGGCATCTTGTTTGCATCCCAGCTTGCACAGCTTGCACAGTTGGTTTCGGGTGACGATGTGGGACGGCAGATTGCAAATGCTCAAATGATGTTTAATATTATCGGTGTTGTTGTAATGATAGGTTTTTTGCCAATCGTAGCTCGATTGCTCACAAAGCTAGTTCCTGAAACTCAAGCTGATCGCGAGCGCGCGCAGCGACAAACCGAAAAACATCAAGCTAATACAGAGACATTGCAACCTACCTCTGTTTCTCGCTAATTTGCTTCTACAGAACCTCTCGTACTGTTTCATGCGTGAACTCCAACCCGCGCAGTAGGAAGAATTCGGCAATGTCTCTAAAGCTCAGCTTGTAACGGAACCGACAGAGCAGCACTTGGAACACGATATCGGGGGGCACCTCGATGAAATTGAAAGGGGTACCGGTGCGTTCATTGCAGGTGCGATAGCACGCCTTGCAGCGAAACATTGCGTAACCTAAATCAGTGGTGCGTTGCAATCGAGTAGTGTGAGTCGAGCTGCAGTGAGGACAGTTCATCGAAGGCGGACTGAACGGAAGTTGAGGGCAGAAGCTAGTTTATCAGGCAGGGGCTTCTACCCTCAATTTGAGTACTCAGTTCTGACAGTTTCGACATCGGAGGGCAAGGAGGAAAGTTTGAGTCTGCTTACTTTACCATTGACTGGTTTTTGCGACACAACCGAAAATTGAGCCTTCCTACCTTCTCATTTTTGCAACACAACCTCTGGGTTAGCCGCCAAGCGACCATCTTCCATGTAGACAATGCGATCGGCGATGTCTAAAATTCGGTTGTCGTGCGTGACTAATAAGATGGTGCAGCTCTGCTCTTTAGCAAGTTTTTGCATAATTTCTACAGCATCGCGACCTGATTTTTTATCAAGTGCTGCTGTCGGTTCGTCGGCTAGGACGATCTTGGGTTGACTCACCAAGGCACGGGCGATCGCCACTCGCTGTTTTTGCCCGCCCGACAGGCTATCAGCATAATAGTCTACCCGTTGTTGTAGCCCTACTGCTTCTAGCATGGCAACGCTCATTCCATCAACGTCGCGATCGAACATTTTCTCATGCAGTTCCAGTGACATCCGCACATTTTGTTTAGCCGTTAGAAAGGTCAATAGATTATGTGCCTGAAAAATATAGCCAATGTTGCGACGAAGTTGAGTCAACTGTTGTTTGCTGGCATCGTGCAATTCTTGACCGAGAATCTTGAGGCTGCCTTCTTGAGCCGAGCGCAATCCACCCATCAGTGTTAGCAGCGTTGTTTTGCCAGAGCCAGAGGGACCCGTCATGATAATGATTTCACCTGCATAAATATCTAAATTGATGTTAAACAAGGCTTGTTTGCGGAGTTCGCCGCTGCCAAAGTAGTGATTAAGCTGCCGGGCAGAAATAACTGGTTCTGCTACTGTCGAGTAAGATTGATCGAACGGCCAAGTTTGAATCATTGCTTTTGTTCTTATATGTGTGTAAGCGATCAAAAAAATGGACGACCTAAAGCAAAAGCAATGCAGTCTACAATCAGGAGGATACCTAAGCCAATGAGTAGGAATCGCAATATTTTGTGTCCCCATTTCTGCACTGATCGATTAATCGCCTGGATCAAATTAAGACTATGTTCGCCCAGTCCGATATAGAGTCCTAAGAGAGCAATGAGCGGGAAGACAAAGATCGCGTTGTAGATTGCCAGAATACTCATTGTGGTTAAGAGATCAAACTGCGATCGCACAATGCGCTCGATCGCCGCTAAGTAAGGCAGTGCAGTTGGGAAATCCCAAAGCGTTGCAGCGCTACCAAATAGGAAGGTTTGAGCGATCGTTAATTGAGCAGGGCGTTTAGCTTTTTGGGAATCAGCAGCATTTCTAAGGTTCCAGCCCACCAGGAGTAGAACGATGCCAATGATCAGTTGCAACGTGTACATTAGTGAAGGTGGCAAACCTGGTAAATTGATGGTCAACCGACTTGCTCCAAACGCCACTACCAATCCAGCTGTCCAATAAGTGATAAATACTCCCGCAATAAATGAAACTGAGCGAGGAGCTGGGTTAGGAGTACTGAGCAGATACATTTGGACCGCTGTAGTAGTAGGGTTGAGGCTGTCTAGTGCCGCGATTGCAACAAGATAAGCAAGTAAGGATGGCATCTAATTACACCAGGTAAGAACTAGAAAATATCAGCCGGATCAGCAGACTGCAGTTTACGCATTGCAATTCCTCCTGATGCTGCACACATAACAATCGTCAAGGTCAACACAAGCATCGCGCGGCTGAGTGTCATACCAATCGGTAGAAAAGTGGCAGCGGCCGCGACCGAATACAGCCCGACCGAAATGATAAATCCTGGAATAAATCCTAGAACTGCCATAATCAGCGCTTCCTGGATGAGTACGCCAATCAAGTAACCGTCGCTATAGCCCATTGCTTTCAACGTGGCATATTCTGGCAAATGGTCTGATACATCAGAGTAGAGAATTTGATAGACGATAATGGTGCCAACGATAAAACCAATGATTGCGCCAAATCCAAACAAAATCCCGATCGGACTAGTGGTTTCCCAATATTTCTTTTCGTGTGCAATAAACTCTTCATGCGTCAGAATTAGAACACCTTTAAGCTCCGATTGCATTGCAGCCTTAAATTGCTCAACATCGGTGCCCGGTTTCAACTGGATGGCTCCAATATCAATTTCATCGGGCTGGCGGGCTGGAAAGAGCCGAAGGAAAGTTGAATGACTCGTAATGACATTCCCATTGGCAGCGAATGATGCTCCCATGACAAACGTTCCAACGACCTCGACTTGAAAGTTATTAAATTGAATTGGCACCGAGCCGGACTGCTGAAGTTCTTCAACTACATTGCCAAAAAACTGTTCCGCACCAGCGCGATCGTAGAGCATTCGGTTCAGCAACTTCAATTCATTCTGGTGTGCTTGTACATCTGGCAGGGTGATCGCTGAGTTATGAGGATTAATCGCAAACACCATGGTGGGCTGATTCTTTCGAGTTTGAGCATTGCGCCACTCGCCCTGACCAATATAGAGATAGTTAATCGATTCAACTTCTTTAGCTCCTGCTGCCTGATATAGTTGCTGTCTGGGAAAGCTTCTGACTACATTTAGGCTCTCAAACAACGGATTAATCAGAAACAGATCTCCTTGCAGCGAGGTGTAGGGTTTCACGACAGACTCAAACAGGGCATCGAGCAATCCCAATTGAAAAAACATCAAAATATCGGCGAAGGCAATTCCCGCTAAAGCCACCGCAAGACGGGTTTTTTCCCGTTTTAGCTGAAACCATGCCAGAGGTGTTTTACGAAATAGGTTACGCAACATAGGTGACTCTTTTCTACGCTTTAGACCAAACCATGACGGAGAGCAAAAACAACTGCTTGAACGCGATTATCGACTCCAAATTTGTTGAAAATACCTCTGACATGCGTTTTGACAGTATTAGGACTGACATACAACACCTCAGCAATTTCAGTATTACTTTGTCCTTCAATGAGTAACTTGAGAACTTCCATTTCACAGGTTGAAAGTCCCTCTAGATTGGTTGTGTACAATGTCTGCATCATCTTCTTTGCCCAGTTAGGGTAAGGTGTGAATCAACCGATGAGTTGCCAACGAGAATATGAGCGCTTTAGGGTTGAATGGCAACCTGCACTTGCAAATTCGTTAGCCCTGAGACTTGATCGCTGCCGGCTGCATTCAAACGAATTCTGACTTTCACCACCCGCTGATCCAGGTTCTCTCCCGGCTGATTGTTGAAGATCTCCTGCTGACTCACTTGCAGCCCAATTTCCTCGACTGTGCCACGCAATTCTCCAGAGAAAGGTTCACCTGTAATCACTGCCTGTTGCCCGATGCGAATTTCTTTGATGTCACTTTGATAAACTTCGGCAACTACTCGCATTTGGCGGGTTTGCCCCAGATCGGCAATGCCTTTTTCATTAACCACTTCCCCCGCCTTGGCATAGATTTCCAGAATTTGTCCTGCTTGGGGCGATCGCACCTCTGCTTGTCTCAAATCCGCTTTTGCTCGTTGAGCTACGGCGATCGCTTGCTCCACTTTTGCCTGTGCAGTCTGCACATCGATTGGGCGCACTTCGGCAATGCGATTCAGGTTAGCTCTAGCTGACTCAATCTGCGCTTGCAATGTATCAGTCGTTCGGCTTTGATTTGCTTTGCCCTCATTGAACTGCGCTTGCGCTTTTTGGAAAGCTAATCGCCTCTGGTCAAATTGAGATGCAGAGATTGCTCCTTCCTGATAGAGCGATTGATAGCGGTTGTATTCAGAGCGGGCATTATTAACCTCAGCCTCTAAACTTGCTAAGGTCGCTTGCTGTCGCCGAGTTTCACCTGCTAATTCCGCTTGCAAACGCCCAATCTCTGCTTGTTGTGCTTCAATTTCACCCGATTTTGCCCCAGCTCTAACCTGAGCAAGCTCTGCTTGGGCAACGGCAACTTGTTGTTCGGCTTCTAGGAGAGCGCCTTGTAACCGATCGTAGCTGTCTAGAATCGCAATTACTTGATTAGCTTGGACTCGATCGCCCCGTTTGACAAGCAGTTGAGCCACGCGATCGTTACTCAGCGTGGCTGGAACTGACACTTTTGTCACCTCAGTTTCAGGCTCCAACCGACCCAGCGCCACAATAGATTGAATCGTTGGGGTAATCTGAGTGTTCTCTGCTGGCTTCTCTACAACAAATTGCGAAATGCCATAGTAAGCAATTCCTGCTGTAGCAGTAGATGCAACAACGATCAAGGCAAGCATCCAATGATTAGATGGTTTGGATAGTAACTGTAAATTCATGGTGATCACGCAAGTGGTATCGGATAGCGGAGACGATGAAATTTGACATTTCAAATTAAGCAACAAGCTTGAGGCAATTACTCAACTCATTGAGTGGAAACTGGTATTGCACCAGGTTCAAAAGTTTTCTTGAGAGCCTTATTCACAACTAGAAAGACAACTGGAATTAACAACCAGACCAAATCTGACAAATCTGGGCTAACCAGTGCAACTGGAATTGACACCAAGGCACAGATAGGTTCGATCAATGCTTTCACTTGAATTGATCGAATGATTCGATGATCTAAGTCTCTATCCACTAAACGACGTTGGTGAGTTGCATAGATCCAGCTTGTGAATGAGAGAAAACCAATCAGGCAAATATTGGCACTAAACCAGATCTTGGCGAACGGATTGCTGGATAGCCTAAAGACCAAATCATTTGAGAACGGAATCACCAATAAACTCATCAAGTACAAGGTATAGATCAATGAGTGAGTTTCATTAGTCCGCTTGAAGTAATTAAACTGTTGAGTGTGGTTGATCCAGTAAAAAGCAACCAGAATAAAAGTGATGACGTAGATGCCAAGAGACTTAAGCTGTCCAATCAGAAATTGGTTGACTTCCAAACTTGACAGTAATTGAACGGTTTCTGGCAGTCTAAACTCCATGAAGGTGATTGCCATCGCCAGGGCATAAACACAATCGCTCAGCCTTGCTAAAGAGTGAATGGCAGTTTGAGAATTTGAGTAGTCTGGCTGCATGGCTGGTTAGGATGATTCATCTACAGACCATCTAAATCCATCCGTAGCGTTTCTGATACCTATAGCTATCATTGAAACGGATGACACTTGTCATGTCTAACCTTGATAGGTGTCATACCCAGATTGGCAGGCGATCGCGCAAACTAGATAGAACAGGATGGTTAATCTATTCAATGAATCTAGACGCTGGCTCCTCTCCATCACTCCGTCGGACACTGCGCTTTGGCGAATGGCTCCTGCTACTGATGACAATCTTGATTTATGTGCTTGATGAAGCCTCCACACCTGAGCTAATCGTCAAATGTATCGCGTTTAGCACGCTCTTTTTCTGTCTCAGCTTTATCTTGCCGCTCGATCGCCCGCTTGGGCCGCGCCGCGCTTATGTTGCGCTGGAAGTGGGGTTAACGGGCGTTGCGATCGCCTCTGGAGTCGAACTTAGTTTTGTACTTTATCTACTACTGATCAAGGCGTGTTTCTTATTGAGCCGCCGCGAAGTTATTTTGACCAATATTATGGGTGGAGTGGTCTGGTTGGCTAGTTTTGCCTGGCTATATCCGTCACTAATTCAACGAAAACTCCCAGAGTTTGATAGTGTCACTTTGCAGTCTAGTTTGTCCATCACACTGCTACATGCGTTGCTTTACTACGCCAGCGCCAGCATTTTTGTTGTTCTCCTTGGCTTTGTCATCGTGGCAGAACGCGAAAGCCGCCAGCAGGCAGAAGCATTATCCCAGGAGGTTGAAGTGTTGGGTGCCAAACTAGAACGTCTGCGGATTGCGCGTGAAATTCATGATTCCTTAGGGCATACTCTCACCTCATTGGGAGTACAACTGGAAGTTGCTCAGAAATTGCGCGATCGTGATTTAGCCAAGTCCTTTCACTCGGTAGACAATGCCGCCTTATTAGCAAGCCAATGCCTCGAAGATGTGCGGCAACTGGTACAAACGATGCGCTGGCAGTCAGGCTTCAATCTAGATGAGGCGCTACGTGAGCAAGTTGAGCAGATACGCCAGCAGGGAATTGCGACTCAGATTAATTTAAGCTTGCCTGCCCTCTCCCTGCAATCGAGTTATCAGCTTTACTGCATTTTGAAAGAAGGCTTGATTAACATTCAAAAGCACGCCAAGGCAGCTCAAGTGAAGTTGCGGGGAATGGTTGACTTAAACACGATTGTTGTGACGCTGCAAGATGACGGTCAGGGATTTGACCCGGAACAGCCATTAACCGGCTGTGGTTTACCAGGAATGCAGGAACGGGTAGAACTCTTGGGTGGAACCCTTAAAATTAGTACAAGTTCCGAACAGGGAACGCAAATCAAAATTGTTATTCCTTATGATTCGAGTGCTCGTCGTTGATGATCAATCCTTTTTTCGAGAAGGGTTAGTTGCGTTGTTGTCACTAGAGGCAGACATCGAAGTTGTCGGGCAGGCAATGGATGGGAGAGTGGCGATCGATCTGACCGGAAAGCTTCAGCCGGATGTGATTTTGATGGATATTCGGATGCCCAATTGCGATGGAGTCACAGCAACCCATGAAATTCTCCGCAGCTATCCCTGGATTCGCATTCTTGTGCTAACCACGTTTGACGAAGATGACTATGTGTGGAAATTATTGCAGGCAGGGGCGACTGGATATTTGCTTAAAAACACCCCCTCTGGGCAGGTGGCAGATGCCATCCGCACGATTCACAGAGGACACAGTCAGCTCGGACCAACGATCGCAGCCAAAGTCCTTGCCCAACTGCAACCGCCTGTTAGTGCCACCCCAGTTAATCTAACGCTGAGTGATCGAGAGTTGGATGTCTTGAAACTGTTGGGGCAGGGAAAGACGAATCGTGAAATTGCTAAAACCTTGCATATCACTGAGGGAACGGTCAGAAATTACATTAGTCGGATTCTTAGCGAGTTGAACGTAAGCGATCGCACTCAAGCCGCACTTTGGGCAAGCGAAAATTTAGACCGCGATCGCCTTAGCTAGTGCAGATGGTTCCTTCGCCAAAGCCAAGAATTCGGGGTTTTATTAAATTTACGATCCTTAGTGCATCTTCAGGAGACCTTTTTTGCGAGCGGGTCTAACAGAGGACAACCAAAATAATCACATATTCTGGTCTTTAATTCCTGTGCGTTCAACTTATGTTGGGGTTCGACAATCGCTCGTTTCGCCTGAATCCATTTAGGTTCAATTGCATTCAACCAAGGACTCTTGACGGGAAGCTTACAAACAATTAATCGCACTCCAATTCCGGTTTGCTTCACTTGACGATTGTGATTACGAATCCATTGCTTCACTTGTTTGGATAAATGCCATGTTGCATTATCCCAAATCAAGGGCATAACTCGTTTGCCCATCGCACTCACTTAAATCGTCACCCACTCCAAGAACTGGCAAGTCATCTCACTAACTGGACGTTGCCCAACAAAGCGCACCAGCATTTGGGACGATGCTCTCAGGGGCACTGTCAACTTGACCCAAAGGTAGAATAATCGTACTGATCTCACGCCGTTCGTAACATCTTGCTCATGTACTCCCGTCATCGATTTCCCGGCGAGATTATTAGTTATTGCGTCTGGCTGTATTACACCTTTCCTTTGAGCTACCGAGATATCGAGGAAATGATGCTGTATCGGGGCATTGAGGTAACCTACGAAACGATTCGGGAATGGTGCCAGAAGTTTGGGCAGCAATACGCGAATCAGGTGCGGCGCAAGCGTTCTTACGTCACCGACAAATGGCACCTCGATGAGATGGTGGTGACGGTCAAAAAACAGCAATATTATCTGTGGCGGGCAGTGGATAGTGAGGGAAACGTGCTAGAGGTCTTACTGCAACGTCATCGGGACACAGAGGCAGCGAAGCGGTTCTTCCGCAAGCTGCTGAAGAAACAGGGCTTTGTGCCACGGGTAATGGTGAGCGACAAGCTGAAGAGTTACGAAGCGGCGAAGAAACAGGTGATGCCGAGTGTAGAGCATCGACAGCACAAGAGATTGAACAATCGAGCCGAGAACTCGCATCAACCGACCCGAGTGCGGGAGCGACGAATGCGACGCTTCAAATCTCCAGGACAAGCGCAACGATTTCTTTCTACTTTTGACCCGATTCGTGCACACTTTCATCCCAAACAACACGAACTGAGTGCGAAACGATATCGAGAACAACTGCGCCAACGCTTTGACGATTGGTGGGAAATCACCTGTGTGAAAGAGGCTGCGTAAACTTGAGCGAGACTGACGATTAGGGGAATTACGTGCTTAATTTTAAATATTCCCGGTTAAGTTGATAGTGCCGCTCTATCGTGGCATTGAGGTGAGCTATGAATCAAGCCGGAAATGGTGTCATAAGTTTGGGCAGCAATACGCCAAGCAGGTACGGGGCAAACGTCCGTATCTCACGGATAAGCGGCATCTCGATGAGGTCGTGATCACGATCAAAGGACAGCAGTATTACTTGTGGCGTGCAGTAGATTCAGAGGGCAACGTGCTCGATGTTTTGATGCAGCAGCATCGAGACAAAAAGGCAGCCAAGCGATTTTTCCACAAGCTCCTGGAGCAGCAAGGCTTTGGTCTACGGGCGATCGTAAGCGACAAGTTGAGAAGCTACGAAGCTGCCAAGAATGGGATGCTCAAGCGCGTAGAGCACCGACAGCACAAGGGGTTAAATAACCCTTGCAGAGAACTCGCATCAGCCGACACGAACACGGGAGCGACGCATGAGGAGGTTCAAGTCACCTGAGCAAGCGCAACGATTTCTTGCCGCCTTTGAACCGATTCGAGACCACTTCCACCCAAAGCAACATCAGCTGACTGCTCATCGCTATCGTGAACAGCTGCGCCAACGAATTGAAGATTGGCAAGAGATTGTTGGCTTGAAATCTACCGCATAATCCTGCCATTCCAACTTGCCAAGAATTATCGTGCTTATTCTTCAATTTCTTCGATTAAGTTGATGATATCGTCTGTAGCTGTGAAACCCTTGCTACCGTCGATGGCAGACTGGTCTTTGTCGTAGTTGCCACTGACGCACCAATGATTGTGACGAGTCCACGGCAGACTCAGGAGCAGACTTGATCGGGTAGTCATCCTCATCCTGCGCTGACTGGCACAGATTCAATCGGATCGCAGCGCCCCCTCAATCGCTGTGCCAGTTGTTACGGCGCTAACGAAACGAAGTAGCCAGATCTAGGCTGCCTTGGGTGAGGGTGCTTCAGATACAACCAGCGCTCCTACTCGGGTCCGTCACTTGCTAGGCTGAAACAAGTGTACTAGTGACAAAGACTGTGAGCAACTGCACGATTGTCTGGTTTCGCCGCGACCTGCGCCTGTCTGACCATGCTCCCTTAGCGCGAGCCGCCCGCCGAGGAAGGGTGATTCCTGTCTTCGTGTTCGATCGCGCCCTGCTGCATCACCCCGAAACTGCACCCGCACGTGTCGCCTTCATGCTGAAGTGCTTGCAATCGCTTGACCAAGATTTGCGCGATCGCGGCGGGCGGTTGATCCTGCGCTTTGGCGATCCAGTTAAGGTGCTGCCGCAACTGATTCACGACACGCAAGCAGACGGCATCTATGCTCACATCGACTTCGAGCGCCTGTACGGTCGGGTGCGCGATGCTCGCCTCAATTGTGCTCTCGCTGAACAAAACCTGAAGATTCGCTGGTTTGAGTCAGCGGGCACAACCGCAGAACTCGTGACCACTGGTCAATATCGGCAGTTGTGGTCCGAGCAGATGAGCGAGGCGCTCGTCTCCACACCGACTTGTGTCGATGTGCCGCCCGATGTGCCCAGTGAACCACTCCCTACACTGACCGACTTGGGACTGGTCGATGACGGCAAGCCCATCCCTCCTGCGGGTACACAGGTTGCATCCAAGCTGCTCGCTCGCTTCCTGGAGCAGAAGACGCAGCGCTACTACTGGCAGCTATCCTACCCCAGCGCCCATGCCACCAGCGGACTCAGCCCGCACCTCAAGTTTGGCGTCATCTCCTTGCGCGAATGCTATCAAGCCGCCCAACAACTGAAAGCATCACCGGATGAGCGAGTCCAGCGCAGCCGCCAGCAGTTTGTTTCACGGCTGCGTTGGAACAGTGGTTTTGCTCAGCGCTTTCGCTACCTGCCGCAGATGGAGGTCAGGTCGCTCTACCGTCACTTCGACGAAGAGGGCTTCGCCTTCGATGAAAATTTGTACCAAGCGTGGCAGCAGGGGCAAACGGGTTTTCCAATCGTCGATGCTGCCGCTCGCTGCCTATTAGCGACTGGAGGCTGGCAAGCGTTCAACTTTCGCACTCGTGCCTGCTATGCCAGCTTCTTGAGCAACCTGCTGGGCATGGACTGGCGCTACGGGGCATTGCACTTTATGCGACATCTCATCGACGGTGATTGTCCAATCGATCATTACCAGTGGGCGATGCAGGCTGGAATTACCTCAGCGGTCGACAAGAGTTGGACGCGCATCTACAATCCCGGTCAAGCTGCGGTGGATCGCTTTGACCCACAAGGACAGTTCATCAAGCGATGGGTGCCCGAACTGCGGCATCTGCGCCCGAATCAGCTTGGCTCACCCCCAACCACCAAGGGTTATCCTGCCCCTATCCTCGACTATAAGCAGGCACGAGCGCAGCGCGTTAAGCAACTTCAGCGCCAGCGACAGGTGTTCGTTGAGCAGTCCGATATCATGCCGCATCTTGCGCCTCTCCCCGCTAGCTTGGTGCCGTTTGGCAGCGATGGCCTCGCCTCCTCTGGGCGGGTTGTTTGTGATGTAGTTTGGGCAAGCGGAGATAATCATCACCTATTTCCGCTTGCGATCGACTTAACCACCCTTAATGGGGAGCAAGCCGCGATTTTGAGAAGCTGGTTTGTTGCACCAGTTACCTCGTCTCCAGTCGAGCGTGCCAGCCAGCAGACGACAGGAGTGATGCAGTTTAATCTCCTGTAGTGTGCTCTGGATGATGTGATGCTCACTACGGTGGGTGATGCGTGTCAATCTTGAGGAGAGCTTCGATGTTCTGACACGCATCACCACTCAACCGGTTCTGTCGATTGCAGATACGAACGGACGAGCGATGCAGACAAGTCCAAGCGAATTGACCCACAACGCCTTGTGTACGGGGTGGCTTTGTTTGCGGTGCTGTCGTTTCACGGGCGATCGCCATGACAAAAATGGTCATTCTAGGCAACACCTCATAATCAGGTTTTGGACTGATGCGAGCGTCATAAGAACCTTCACCTCCTGGAGATCGCCTGTGGGTTGAAAAGTATGGGCAATGATGCAGCGATGCAGTAGAATCTTGGGTCAATTACTGCACGGAGGTTGAATCATGTCAGAACCAATATCCAAATCCGTTAACCAGACCGTCATTAACCTGCTGACTCTGTTGGCACAGCAGGGCGACCCGGAGGCGATCGCCGCCCTTGAGCGGGACAATAGTTCTGATGGTGAATTAGAGCCGGCTGATGGCGCTGAGGCTGGAGCGGTGAAGATTATGCTCGATACAGCAGATACCGATTACCTCATCACCGAGCATGGTGTAACCGCAGCGCCAAAGTCAGACCAACGGGAGACGGATATCCTCTAAATCCGCGTTTGCGTCAAACTTTGTAATACCGCTTATCCAACGTGACTTTGATTTTTTGCACCTGTTAACTGACCCACCTACTTTGGCAGCGGTTTGACGTAGCGCCGTTTTATCAGACCGAGGCAGTATGGGTCAAACAGATTACTACTCATTCTGTCCCTGTACTGGCGTAGTACCATAACAACGCAATCGC
>NZ_JACJPJ010000027.1:0-8648 GCF_014696015.1 Oculatella sp. FACHB-28
AAGAGCAAAAGACCAGACCAGCCGATGAAGACGAATCTGTCGCGCTTGAGCCAGTCGTCGAGGACGTCAAACCATCCTCGTTCCGCTTGGGCGCGCCCCATTGCTATGGTCATAGCGCAGATCTCCAAAAAGTTATAACTACAGAAATGAGTTCAAGTTCACTTCTACGATTTTCAGCCCTGTAGAAATTTATATAGACACAGAGCAGAAAATGCGATCGAATGTGAACACAGTTTACTTTTCTTTACTGTGTGATTAATTATATCGATACTTTCTCATTTTTTTCACCCCCCTTTCTAAGTTTTAGGCTGCTCTATTGCTGGTAGGCGGAAGAACAGAGGCAATTTTCGAGGATGTTTGGCAAGATTAGAATTTTTTAAAGTTTCAAATTTACTGAGAGATTTTGCTGGAGATGGGAAGGTTGGGCGATCGCCCAACCCGGTTCATGGATTCATCTGAGATACTGAGAATTAGTTCTTGCATAACTGCATTTGAGTTCTAAACCCCATGTTCATTATTGATTTGACCTTGAAGAATACGCCGGTCACGCTGTCGGTGCAGCGGAAGTCGGTGGATGACGCTAAAGCTGTCTATCAGCAAGTTCTAGATGCGATTCGCTCTAGCAATCCAGCCATTCTGGAACTGACTTGTGAGCAGATGCCTGACAAAACAGTTGGTGTATTGGTGAGCGAGATCTCAGCAGTGCAGATTTCCGAAAAATCCAGCACTACAGCCGCTTCGGGCAGACCTCCCGGCTTTGCATTTGCAGGTTAAGCGTTGCTGAAGGATCTTTAAGCACGAGTGTAGTAGGGTGGGCAATGCCCACCCTACTGTATATTTTTCGGCTAAGTTTTAGTGGTCATTTTACTGTCAGCGTTATGACTGAACCTGCGATCGCCGTTCGCGACCTTTGCTTTCACTGGTCAACTGGAGTGCCAGTTCTGCAATCTTGCTCTTTGGAAGTGCCTAAAGGCGGGTTTTGGATGCTGCTTGGCAACAACGGCAGCGGCAAATCAACTTTGCTGAAAATTCTGTCGGGTTTGCTGCATCCTCAGTCTGGTGAAATAGGGGTGTCGCCTCCAGTCGGGTTCGTATTTCAAAACCCTGACCATCAGCTGGTGATGCCGACGGTAGGTGCAGATGTAGCGTTTGGTTTGGTTGAGGAAAATTTGCCGATTGCCCAAATTCGACAGCGGGTGGCAGAAGCTCTAACTGCCGTTAACTTGCTCAGCCTCCAACGGCGACCGATCTACGCATTGAGTGGTGGACAAAAGCAGCGAGTCGCAATTGCGGGGGCGATCGCCCGCCATTGCGAAGTTCTATTGTTAGATGAGCCCACTGCCCTACTTGATCCCGACAGCCAGCTTGACTTGGTAGCTCAAGTTCAGCAACTTGTTAAAAGCCGAGAGCTAACCGCTCTTTGGGTGACCCACCGCCTAGACGAACTCAATTTTTGTGATGGAGCATTTTTACTAGAGCAGGGTCGGGTGGTTGATCAGGGCGACCCGATGCGGCTAAAGCAACGCCTGATCCAAAGTCAGGGAGTGAAGTATGAGGGAATCTAGGGTAAGCATTTGAATTTCTGTTCAATCGTTTACACAATGTAATAGAGCTACCCGCTATATTGGAACTATTAAGTAAACATTAACTGCTTAACTGCCGTTTTACTTTGAAATTTTGGGTGTTTGACCATGCCACGCCCCTCAACACAAGCAATTTTACTGGTGGATGGCTACAACATCATTGGAGCCTGGTCTACGTTGCAGCAGGTTCGGGACACGGAAGGCTTGGAAGCAGCAAGGCGCAAGTTAGCCGAGTCGCTAGTGGGCTACAGCGCTTTCCAAGGGTTTGACACACACGTTGTTTTTGATGCTCAGTATCAAGGCAGTCCCGGTAGCCGGGAGATGATGACTCAAAACCTTTCAATCTGCTACACCGATCACAAGCAAACGGCTGACACCTATATCGAAAAAACCTGTGCCCTATTTCGTAACGACTTACGAAAGTTTGAGCAGCGGCTGATTGTGGCCACGTCCGATCGGGCACAGCAGCTTACGGTAGTTGGATTTGGGGCAGAATGGATGTCGGCGCAGCGGCTATTGGCTGATGTCGAGTTGGCGGCTCTCAAGGTTCGTCGAAAGCAACGAGGGGGGAAGGGGCGATCGCCCAACCGTTTCCTCTCCAGTTCCCTTGATCCAGTAGCCCAACAGCGGCTAGCTCGGATGCGATTAGGGTTAGAATAAGTGACTGAGTTGCAAAAACTCAGGTTAGCCAAAGCAAGGCAAGGCAGAAAGCAAAAAAAAGTTTGTATTAGAGCTTGCCAAAATGCCTGGTTAATCGATACTATGAAATACGCGTTCCTCAGTAGCTCAGTGGTAGAGCGATCGACTGTTAATCGATTGGTCGCAGGTTCGAATCCTGCCTGGGGAGTTTAAGAAAATACTTGAACAGGTCAGCTCAGAGCGCGATGTAGGGACTTAGCATTCGGTCAAGAATTTTGCTCCATTCCAGGGTCTACCTGCTAAAGGCTAAGCCCTTACAGAGAATTTTTCTGCTATGGGACTTGCTCATCCGCTAGATTGGTTGCAGTTTTCAGGCTGCAACCCATGCATTCGACTTCTCATTCAGTTTCCAAACCTGCTGCTTCTGAGTACTCAAAATTTTGGTCACTCGATCCGGCAGTCACGTTTTTGAATCACGGCTCATTTGGAGCTTGTCCCGTTACAGTATTGGAGCGACAGCGATCGCTCCAGCAGCAGCTAGAGCAGCAGCCCCTGCGCTTCATGGTCAAAGAATTAGAACCGCTGCTTGACCAGTCGAGAGCTGCCTTAGCAAACTTTGTTGGCGCAGAGGTAGATGATCTGGTGTTTGTCCAAAATGCCACGACCGGCATCAATACGGTGTTGCGATCGCTCTCCTTTCAGCCTGAGGACGAGCTTTTAACCACAAATCAGGAGTACAATGCCTCGCGAAATGCTCTGAACTTCGTTGCGGAGCGATCGGGAGCGACTGTGGTTGTGGCAGATATTCCCTTTCCAATTGCTTCCTCAGATCAGGTTGTTGAAGCAGTCTTAGCCAAAGTTTCACCTCGGACAAAGCTAGTTCTGCTGGATCACGTCGTGAGCCAGACTAGCCTGGTATTACCGATTCAAATATTGGCGCAGCAACTCTCCGCACGAGGAATTGAGCTGCTGGTAGATGGTGCCCACGCGCCGGGAATGATTCCGCTGAATCTGGCAGAATTGGGCGCAACCTACTACACCGGGAACTGCCACAAATGGCTGTGTGCACCTAAAGGCAGCGCTTTTTTGTATGTGAGACGCGATCGCCAGCACGCTATTCGTCCGCTTACCATCAGTCATGGAGCCAATTCACCGCGCACGGATCGATCTCGCTTTCATCTGGAATTTGACTGGGCGGGAACAGGCGATCCAACTGCCTATCTCTGTGTTGCAGAAGCGCTGCGGTTTATGGGCTTAATTCTGCCGGGAGGCTGGACGGAACTGATGGCACACAATCGAAATTTGGCGATCGCAGCTCAGAAAACGCTCTGTCAGTCCTTAGAAATTGCTCCACCCTGCCCTATTGAGATGGTTGGCTCAATAGCAACCGTGCCGCTGCCCGACGGCGACTGGGAACCGCTGTATGAAGCGTTGGGTGATCGCTTTCACATTGAAGTTCCAATTATTCCCTGGTATCCCTCTAGTAAACGATTAATTCGTGTCTCAGCTCAGATCTACAACCATCTGGCAGAATACAATTACCTGGCAGATGCACTCTTGATTCTGCTAAAAGAGCTGTAAACGAAGCGGAACGTTAAAAGATTTAGCCCGTTTAGCAATGGCTTTTATCGCTGGTTAAAGTCATCTACCGCAAATATTTCAATGCAGAAACTGTTGAGATCCTTGCTATTCATGCCATCCTGACAGCAGTAGTATCTCGCCAGGTTGAAAGTTGAAGCAGTTCAAAACAGACTTAAATCTGCATCAGCTAGACCTTCGGATTACAAAAGTTGTGTTTTGCAGAGTTGCCTGATGTGGTGCAAGTTGAATGCCTTAAGTCAACGTTGGTGGTTTCACCCTCTGTTGTTGCTGGTCTGGATGACCCTTGGAATAGGACTACGCTTCACTAATCTGACTGCAAAACCGCTTTGGACAGATGAGTTTTCCACGATTGTTTTCAGCTTGGGACACAGCTTTAAAGCAGTAGCGTTAGATCAAATTGTGACGCTAGATGATTTACTGCAGCCGCTGCAAGTTGAACCTCAAGCTGGAATTAGACAGGTTATAGGCAATCTATTAAACGAGAGCAATCACCCACCGCTTTATTTTGTCTTGACCCATTGGTGGCTGCGGTTATGGTCTAGCTCGGAAGGATTGGTTTCAGTTTGGGGAGTGCGATCGCTCTCTGCGCTGTTTGGGGTTGCTGCCATCCCAGCCGTATTTGGTTTAAGCTGGCTAGCCTTCCACTCACGCTTGATTGGGCAAATTGCCGCAGCACTGATGGCTGTTTCTCCATTCGCAGTCTACCTGGCACAAGAGGCGCGACACTACACGCTGCCCGTCTTGTGGATAATTGCTTCTTTGGGTTGTCTAGTTTTGGCAGCTCGAGCAGTTTACTATCGCACCCCGTTTTCGGTTGGATTGGGGTTGCTTTGGGTTGTAATCAACACCTTGGGCATTGCGACACACTATTTCTTTGTATTCACGATTTGCGCTGAGGCGTTGGTGCTACTCAGCTTGGGGCTGATTCAAAGTTGGCGTGAGCGAGGTGTATGGCAACCTTCTTTCTGGGGACGACTTGGCGGCGTGGCGCTGGGAACGTTGGCAGGAGGACTGATTTGGCTGCCTTTTCTGCAAAGTACTCAGGACACTGGCTTAACCCAGTGGATTTATCGGGGCGATCGCACTGGATTAGCACTCCTAGACCCATTGGGACAGGCTTTAGCGGGATGGATTACGATGCTCTACCTGCTGCCTATTCAGGCAGACACTGAGCTCATCGTCACACTTTCTGGTGCAGCCTTGATCTTGCTGGTGTTGTGGACATTGCCGAAGCTTTACGCTGGCTGCAAGGTGCAGTATACAAAGTCGGAAAAGCGTCTAGCGATGCAGGTTCTAGGCGGATTTGTGGTGAAGGCGATCGCCATTTTTTTAGGCATCACCTATCTGTTTGAAATCGATTTGATGAGCGCGTTTCGTTACAACTTTGCATATTTTCCAGCAGTCATCGTGCTGATTGCTGCTGGACTTGCAGCACTTTGGAGGACTGAGCCAAGGATTCAGCCAAAACCGGGTTGGTTGCCCCGACTGTGGTCAAGTGTTATGTCAGGGGGCAAACGAACCGTAATCTTAATTGGGCTGTTCAGCTTTTTAGGTGGGTTAACGGTGGTGACAAATCTGGGCTACCAAAAAACTCACCGCCCGGATGTGGTAGCGGCAGCTATTCAAGATAGTGCTGAGATTCCTGTGTTGGTGGCGATCGCCCATCGTACGCACGGGCAAACGGGCAGGCTCATGGGAATTGCTTGGGAGCTAAAACACGCCACTGACCCAACCGCCGCAGAGAACACGCAGTTTCTGATGATCAGTCAGGGCAAAAGCCCTAAATTTACGACGACCGTAATGCGCGAGGCGCTGGAGCGATCGCCTCGTCCGCTCAATCTCTGGTTGCTCAACTTTCAGCGTCCAACTGAAACTGAACTGCTTGACTCGTTTCTGCGAAAGCAAAACTGTAATCCAGATGATGACGCAGATTCCGTTGATGGATATAGGTATCAACTGTACCAATGCGAATCAGGTAGCCAGTCAGAATCTACATAATTTCCTTCATCGTTCCAGGACTTGCTTTTGCGTAGAAGTGGAATTCTTAAAGCTTCGCTCAGAGATTGTGTTGAGAAGGTTAATCAGAAGCGATCGCGGCTTCCCTGCCAAAGCCGCTTATGAGTCATCAGTTGAAGCCCAGAAACAGAAAATTCCAGTTCTTCCCAGCGATCGGATGCTGGATCTACTGGATCTATCTGAGTAAATGCTGCCTCTGTGAGTAAGATTTCTCCCGATCGCGCCAGATCTTCCCCCAGCTTTGAAGCAAGATTCATCTCACTGCCATACATGTCGCTATCTTCTACCATCAGCACCTCTCCGTAGCCGATGCCAATACTAGCAAAGAGGTCCAGCGAATCAGGCAAGCCTGTGTTTACCGCTGCTAGCGTTTTCAGCAGATCAACTGCCGCCTCGACTGCCAGCGCTACTGTCGGAAACACCGCAAACAAGTTGTCCGCTTCTTGCTTAATCAACTTACCCTGGTGTTGGTTAATCAGAGGCAAGGCAATGATATGCAGCCGATGCATCATCGCTAGAAAGTGAATGATTCCATAGCGCACCGTCAGCCTTGAAAAGCCCGACATGTCTAACACCAAAACAGCATGAGTTTGGGAAAACGCCCTATGAATAGCAGCATCAATCTCTGCTGCTTTTTCGGGATGCTCGTTGCGAGTTTGCAGCAGGCGATCTAACTCAGCCCTGTTGTTGGAAGGAGCCATTACTAGACCAAAGTTTTTAATCGTTGAATTAGGCGATCGGCGGGCACCACACCCTCAATTCGCTCAACGGGTTCCCCCTGCTTAAACAGCACCAGCGTCGGCAGGGCATGAATTTGATACTGGGTCGCCAAAGCAGGATAGTTGTCGGTGTTGATTTTTACGACCTTGAGTTGTTGTCCCATTTGAGCGTTTACTTGCTCTAAAATTTTTGCCATCATCTGGCAGGGACCACACCAGGGCGCATAGAAATCTACCAACAGCGGCACGTCTGAACCGGAGAGCATTTCCTCAAAGCTACCGAACTGCTTCTTGGTCGCCATATTGCTACAGGGTTGCTAAACGGAATTTGGTTTTGATGGCTCGATCCTAGTGCAAATTTTTGGGAGTCGGTAAGGATACCCCAAATGCCTTAATATGGTCTAGCAATTTTAATCGGTCATAGCTCGACAATCGCTTGGCGATTCTCTATGGCTCAGCATTCTGCGACAAGAGGTACAGGTTATGGCAGCATCCCTAGATTCCCAACGGCTCAAAGATCAGGTGGCAATTGTTACGGGTGCCTCGCGAGGCATTGGGCGGGCGATCGCCCTGGCATTGGCGGCAGAAGGAGCTAATGTAGCAGTGAATTATGCGAACTCAAGCAAAGCTGCCGATGAGGTCGTTGCAGAAATTACGGGAATGGGAGGAGAGGCGATCGCTCTGCAAGCCGATGTCTCCCAAGCCGACCAGGTTGATACTCTGGTCAATGCCGTCATGGAAAAATGGGGGCGAGTCGACGTACTGGTGAACAATGCCGGAATCACTCGCGACACGCTGCTGCTGCGAATGAAGCCCGAAGACTGGCAAGCTGTGATCAACCTCAACCTGACCGGCGTTTTTCTCTGCACTAGAGCTGTCAGCAAAATCATGCTAAAGCAAAAGTCAGGTCGGATTGTGCAGATTTCTTCTGTATCAGGTTTGATGGGCAACCCGGGACAGGCAAACTACGCAGCCGCTAAAGCAGGGGTGATTGGCTTTTCCAAAACCGTTGCAAAGGAGCTATCCAGCCGAGGCATTACGGTCAACGTGGTTGCTCCCGGCTTCATTGAAACCGACATGACCCAGGATGTTAAAGCTGAGGAAATTCTCAAATATATTCCCCTTGGTCGCTATGGCAAGCCAGAGGAAGTTGCCGGATTGGTCCGTTTCCTAGCTGCTGATCCTGCCGCTGCCTATATCACCGGGCAAACCATGAACGTGGATGGTGGCATGGTGATGGACTAATGGTGAAAAATGTGCCCAAAATCTATTCCGTGAACAGCGTCGCAGATACCCGTTTCACCAAGCACAGAACCACTATGGCAAGCCTGTTCAGCCTCAGCTCCGCTGAGTGCCTCACCTCCTGCAAAGGAGGTAGCTTCCGCAAACGTTCCTGCTGGATCATGTTTCCAGTTGCTAACTTTGCGAATGTCCTTGTAGAGGTAAAACAGTCCCAAAACGGGAAATAGCCCGATAACGGTAAGCCAGAGGATGTGCATAACTTTGCAACGCTGAAGTTGTGTGAATATTGGAGAAATCAATCAAGGCAAAGCAATCAACTATTCTTGATTATTCTAGCGATCGCCCAATTAACGAACCCATTCTGTTTGCACTGGTGAATCCTGCACAGGCTCAAGATCGGCGATTCAACCAATCCATCAAGTCAGCTTTAGTGGAGAAATCTAAAAGGGCTTCTGCCAGATCTTCTAGTTGGGCGATCGAAAGCTGACGCAAACGTTCCTGCAATTCAGCATCCACAGCCCCAAACTTACGGGACAGTAGACGGCTAATTACAGCTATCTCCCCTTCTTGCCGTCCTTGCTCCAGTCCTTGCTCCAGTCCTCGCTCTATTCCTTCTTGCATCCAGCTGGTAACGATTTCCATAACTTCCTCCCGCTGCTGTCTTGGGTTAATCCTATCAAGCTCGTTCTGAAACTGCTGCTGTTCTGAAGGGTTCAGACGTAGATAAACATCAATAGACTTCCTGCATGAATCAAGAGGCATGTGCCAATTCATAGTTGAGTAAGCCAGCAATCAGGTTCAAGCGCAAGCCAAACCGTTTTCTGCGGTTGCGATAACGTCCTGCAAA
>NZ_JACJPJ010000028.1:0-10340 GCF_014696015.1 Oculatella sp. FACHB-28
GCACCGTCAGGCTGAGGTCTAATCTACGTACAGGCTTGGTTATCCCTAGGGCGAATCAGAGTACTTCACTCCTGACAGGGTCTATCAGCAGTCTCGCTGATGCTGGCGCTTACGTACAAGGGGCGAAGCATTCGGTCACAATCTCTGCAACTGAAGCACAATTCTTTTGCCGAATGCTTCGCCCCTACACCAAATAGTGCTTCTTCCCAAAGCGGATTCTGTATTATTTCTGTTCTCGGTATGTCTTGGGTGTCACTCCCGTATGCTTGCGAAACTGCTGGGTAAAGTGACTTTGGCTGTTAAACCCACACTGAAGTGCGATGTCTGTGATTAAGTCGTTACTTTGCTTCAAAAGCTTCTTTGCCCGTTCAATTCTTTGCTCTACAACATACTGCCAAGGTGCAATTCCTAGCGATTGCTTGAAGCAACTCGCAAAGTAACATTGGCTGAGATTTGCCGCCTGAGCAAGATCTGCTAACTGAATGTCCTGTACAAGATGAGCATTAATATATTCCAGGACTCTGTTTAGCCTAAACTTACTTAACCCTTCTTCGGGCGATCGCAGCGCTAGAGGACGCGAAGCGTAATTTCTGAGCAGGTGAATTGCCAGCAAATTTGTCAGGGAATCTAGATAGAGTTGGTTTCCCCATTTAGTCTGCTGTATTTCGGTTTGAATGAACTGAAAGATAGATTGAAGTTGGCGATCGCGTATCTTAAACCCGCTGAGCAGTTCAAGTCGTTCAGGGTGAGGGCAACCAATTTCTAACGCCATCTGCTGCAAAAAGTCTGGATCGATGCTCAGCGCTAGAACTTCATCGATCATTTCACAAGCACCAAAGAAAGACGTACAAGCCGGAATCAGCAACAAGTCACCTTGGCCTAGAGAATCGTCATATTCCTGCCCACCCATGCGAAAAACTTGACGGTCTACATGACCTAATTCAAAAACCAGTAAGTGCTGAGTAAGTCCTCCTGAGATTTCACATTCTCCAGAGGGCTGGATTTGATGTTCTAGAAGTAATTGACCCGCTTGGAGAGCTTGACTGGATATTACCTGCTCCGGTTTGATTGCGTCTTTCGGGTGAATAGCTCGGCTAGAAGACATCGACTAATCAAAAGATATTAATAAGTTTCCATCGAAATTTGAAAGACGGCAGGCTAGCAACTTATCGATAATGGATTCCTCTAGCCAAGCTAGCGACGAATGAGCGCAACCCTGCCAGCATAAAGCTTATGTCAAAGATCGAATATCTCAAAAGAGGCTTTCTTCTAGCCACGTTATTGGGCTTTTTAGGCTGTCAACCGACTAACACGGATCGAGTGAGTCAGCAGCTAAGTGAGGACACTAGCAGTGTTAACCAGACAGAGGACGAAGTTTCGCTAGATTGGTTCACCTCTTCAGCCTTAGAAGATACAGATATCATTTCTTCCCCGGAAGCAAAGCTATTCATTGAGGACGTTTACCAAACCCTCGATCGCGAAATCTTTGATCCCGCATTCAAGAAGGCAGAACGCGAGCAGCATTTGAGCGAACTGTTAGCCGAAGCTGAAGCCAAACCAAAGTGGACTAGAGCAGAACTGGCTGCACGGATTAGCGAACAGCTTAACCGACTGGCAGTTTCACACGTACGACTGTTAGATCCGACCGAAGGAGAACGGTTGTTTCGCATCTTCGAGCAAAAACCTTTACCGGATGCTGCTACCCCCGAGCCAAGCGTTTCAGCCGAGATGAGGGGCAAAATTGGAATTCTGCGAGTCAAAAGTTTTATCGTTCCCCTGATTACCAAGGCTCAGCTTGACCAGGCAAAAGCTCAACTTGCTCAAGCCAAAGTGATTCTAATTGACGTGCGTGGAAATGAAGGAGGCTACGGATCGAGCGTTAGCTATGCAGTTGAAGACATTGTTGGTGCTGACAAAGTGCTTTGGTGGGACAGAACCCGTGAAGGGTTACAGATGGAGGAACCTTATGTCTTTCGAGGCTACTTTGACGACGCGGACAATGTGGAAGCAGAAGCAGATATTGCTCTCGGAGAAGAACACCCTTACGTTGAGTGGCGCACTCGGCTAGAAGCTCAGCAAGATCCAAGACCGCACTTTGTTCTAATCGACGACCGCTGTGGTTCAGCCTGTGACTTGTTTGCAGGGGTCGTCAAAGATCACGGTTCTGCCGGAATATTAGGAGTTCGCACAATGGGCGCACTACTGGGAGGTGACGCTTTTAGGTTGAGATGGGAAGGCTTTGCGTTGATTGCTCCTACGGTTCAAGTCATCTCACCTAAAGGGCTGACAATTGAGGGGGTAGGAGTTCCACCAGACGTTGAGATTCCTGAATGCGCGAATGGCGGCAGTCAGTGCCTTGAGAGGGCTATTCAGATGATTCAAGCAGGTGCAGTGTAGAAATTTTTGATGCTAAGGCAATGCTTTTAGTCTGCGATCGCCGCAAAATGCTTATCCACCAAATCTGGAATATCTTGCGGACGAATCCGAGAATAGCGAGTTTTGTCAGGCATGACGATATTTGGGCCAGCTTTACATTGCTTCATGCAGCCCGTACCTTTGATGGTGACCTGATCTGCTAGGTCGCGATCGCTCAACGCTTGCTCTAGCGCTTGAGAAACCGCCCGACCACCCCGCTTACAGCAGTCTGACTTTTGACAAACCAGAATACAGGGATTTTTAGAGCTTGCAGTTGCAGATGGAGCAGGCGTTAAGGACTGAGAAACTGGAGCAGCAGATTGAACGGGGGGAATGGCGATCGCAGCCTGACTGGGAGCCACAGGAACGACCTGATAAGCTTTGAGCTTAACGGTTCCCTCTTTGTAGTCCAGCTTCTGAATTCCAATCACACGGATCCATTCACCTGGAGTTAGCGTTTTCGGTAGAGAAAATCGGATTTCTTTTGCCAGCTTGATCGGATATTCGCCCGTTGCTGTAGCTAGCCTGATTGCTTTTGGCTTGTAACCATCTTTAAGAATTAAGCCTAAAAATCGTCCTTCTACCTGAAAATCTGCTGTTCTGCTCATAATTAACCTGATCTAACTCTTCGTGTGGGGCAAAGCAAGACATTGCTCAAACGCTGGATTCTCTTGTAGCCGCCGACTTAGTATTGCCAGCAGCGCTCTAGCTGCCCAATCAGCTGATGGCGAGAAGACGTAACCTGATAAATCACGCTCCAAAGCTGCAAAGCTGCAAGGGGAGTGTCAATTTTGGCTTGAAAGCTACCGTCGCCAAGACAGGTACAGGGAATGTCGAGTTCTTGAAGCCGGGCGTAAACCTGCCAGCGATCGCTTCGGGGAATAGAGACCAATTGTCCAGTTTCGGAATTAGGAGAAGATGAATTCATTGATTCTGATTCAAACTAAATGCAATAGATTCCTAGATAAATTTGCTCACAATAAACGATCAGGCTAAGCTCAATAGCTCTGACAAAGGGTATTAGGGGTCAACACCCTGGTTGAGTCAATACTTTGGTAATAAACGACTTCAGAAGTTTATGGATACTTTTCGGAAGTGCCTTGAGGGCAGTACGGACAAGGCTTGTCTCGTCCTTATCGGAACCAATCGAACTAATAATCATTTCTGATTGGAAGTATGAGAGACTCTAATGAAGTTTTCCTAAAGCTATTTATTGAGAATAATATGCAACTACTGTTAACAAGATATGGCAAAAACTGACCTTTTGCAAACTTTTTGCATTAAAGCCGGATGTTGTCGCTCTTGTTATCCTTACGGAATCGGCTATTTTGAGGAAGTTGGCAATTCAGGAATTCAAGCAGATCAGCGACGGTATAGGGGTCAAAGTCCTCCAGGTGATCGCTGAGGTCAGCGCCAAAACAGTGCCAAAAGTCTTCGCACAGCCTGTTTTCCCAATCAAACCAGCAAACTTCTGTCCAGTGCAAATCAGCTTCCAGGCGATCGCTTGGAAGCACTCTAGCAATTCTCAGTCCAGAATATTTTTCTAAATAGCTGTAGGCAAAAGCCGCAACGGACGGAGCGATGCCGATGGGCTGATAGTAAGAGTTAAACCACTTATTCAAATTCGGAGCAGGACGACTGCGCAACATTCGGTTGACCTGTCGCCGCTGCTTAAAGTCAGGACTGAGTACATCGTAGGTTTGGAGACTGAGAAACGCATTCTTGAGCCTTTGCCAGATTGTCTTGAAGATGCTCAACGCTCTGCCTCTTATCGAGTTTCCTCCAGTGTGCCCAACCCATCCCTAATTCTCAAATTCATTAACCTTTGTGTAAATGTGACTCCACTGCACTCACATTTACACAAAGGTTTTACAAACTGCGTGAAGGCACCGTAGCTGGTGCGCCAGTACCTTCACGCTAAATCACCTCAACATCATGCAGCCTGATAAGGACTTGTCAGCTTGCTCAACTGCTGTACCAGCAGACTCAGGAATAAGCCTACATCTGTTACCACACCAACAGACTCGACGGAGCCGCGATCGCTCAGCTTTGTCACAACAGCCGGGTTAATGTCTACGCAAACCAGCTTGACTCCGGCAGGGGTCATGTTGCCTACACCGATCGAATGCAGCATGGATGACAGCATCAAGATCAGGTCTGCCCCTTCGATCAGCCGAGCATAATCTGCCTGAGCTTCGAGCAAGTCCATTTTGGTATCGGGTAACGGACCATCATCTCGGATAGAGCCTGCCAGAGAGAAGGGCACGCCTTTACGGACGCATTCGTAGAAGATGCCGTTGGTGAGAATGCCCTGTTCGACCGCCTGAGCAATGCTGCCACAGCGACGGATCGTATTAATCGCCTTAAGGTGATGACGGTGCCCGCCGCGCACAGAAACGCCTCGCTTCATGTCCATGCCTAACGAAGTGCCCATTAGCGACTGCTCAATATCGTGGACGGCGATCGCATTTCCACCCAGCAACGCCTGCACATAGCCCTCTCGAATCAGCCGAGATAAATGCTCCCCGCCGCCGGTATGAATGACCACAGGTCCCGCCGTAACCGCAACTTTGCCGCCCTGATCACGAATCTTACGCAGTTCCCAGGCGATTTGCTCGACCACTAGCTCTACTCGACGTTCGCTCGAAACGCCCGCTCCCATAAAGCTAAACTCTTGGGTAGCCCGCTGATCTCGCGATTCGGGTTTGCGAATTGTGCGAATGCCCTCTACCCCAACCACAACTTGATCTTCAAGCTGGAGATCGCGCAGCAGTTTGCAGCGGGCAACAAAACCTCCGGCAGTGGAAGTGATGGCGATCGCCCCATCCATTCGCTGACCTTCTACCTTGACCCATTCTCCATTCACCCTCACCTCAGTGGGGTAAATCGTGGTGACATAAAAATCATCGGGAGCCACTCCCACCTGCGGCACAGCTTCCAAACGGACATCGCACGCCTCTTGAGGCAGCGTCAAAGCGCCAATGTCGATCAACTGAGACATGATTTTTTCCATCACGTCATGGCTGGGGGCAGACACCTTCACCTCCGCCGAGGAGGTGCTTTGCCGCTGTTCACCCAGGTCAAAATTTAACACCTGGAAACTACCGCCTCCTTCCACAACGAGATCCAGGGCACGGTTAATTAAACCCGAATCGAGCAAATGTCCTTCCAGGCGAATCGTCCGGCTCTCAACCGCAGCGCTAGCATGAACCGCAGGTTCCACTGGCTCCGTCACCCGTAACGTCAAACATTTTGCGGCTCCACCTGCCTTCAGAAATTCGGTCAGGGGCGTTTCAAGCACCTCAAAGCCGACCTTTGCCAGACGATCTTTCAGGGAATCGCTAGCGATGTTCATGACGATCGTGCGATCGATGTTGACCGCGTTGCAGGCGAAATTAACTGCGTCTGCTTCCTCAACGGCAATTCGTTTTGCCTCTGGCACTCGCATCTCAATCAAACGATTTGAGTAGGCATCAAAAGCAGGTGGATAATAGAGCAAATAGCCATCTGTAAGCGGGCAAAAGCAGGTATCAAGATGATAGAAGCGCTCGTCCATCAGCCGCAGCGATACCACTTCAATATCTAGCCACTTTGCCAGGTAAGGATGAGAATCCAACTCCGAGCGGAAGCCATAGCCAGCCCATAGCCAGCGCCCCTCGCGGTCAAGCAAAGCATCTCCAGCACCCTCAAACGGCAAGTCTTTGGGCAACTCGTGAACGGTATATCCCTGTTCCTCAAACCACTGCTTAAAGAATGGCTCTTCGCCCTGACGCTCTTTGTGGAAGAAACGGCTCAGCACGACTGTATCACCCAAAACCAGTCCTGCGTTTGCCGTAAACACCATGTCAGGTACACCAATCTGCGGTTTGACCAGATCGACGGTGGCGTGCTGAGTCAGGACATTGTAAAGCTGCTGCCATTGTTCTAAGGCGCGATCGCGAGAGGACTTGTGAATATTCCCCTCCATCCAGGGGTTGATCACATAGTCCACCTCATAATGATGAGCCGAACACATGAGGAAACGAATTGAGGAAGTCATAGGAAGTTGTAACGATAAAGAGCGGTTGATGCGAAAGCTTTTGGCTCTAAGTCCTGAGCCTGGAAATCTTGGTGAACAGTCAGAGCAAGCACCTCAGGATGGACCGGTGCCTCAACTCTCGTGCCGTTGAAATCAAAGCGAAACTAGCGAAACTAATGTCAAGCGTTAGACTTAACGCTTTATTCTATTACGCTATCCAAAATTGGTTTGGACTAGATGCTGCAGTTCAGGCAATTGTTGCGATTTCATAACCCAGATTATTTCTCACTGCCCCTGTCCTAAAGATTAGAACAGATGTACTATAAACTAGCGACCGATTAGGAAGCAGCGAGGGCAGATTGCCCAATAAAACCAGCCCTCGGTGTAACGGAAATTTACATTCAACCCGTGCTAGCAATATGTTTGAACTCAGTGAATTGAAACAAAATCGGTTCTACCAAAAAGTCCTGGCAGAACGGCAAGCGGAAAATCGTTTACAAGACAAACTAGAAGCAGTTCCAATCATGCTTCAGCACGGCTTTACAGCAGAGGAAACCAGCACAATTCTAGGTCTAACGCTGGAGCAAGTCTTCCAAGCTGCTTAAACGTAATAGCTAGGTGCTTTACCAGGTTTCCATTTAATGTTGCAGCCGATGCTGGGCTTTTGATCAGGATCGATGGGCTGGTTTGTTAACACTGCATCTAGGGCAGCACGTAGATCAAGCCCATCAACAGGCTTACCATTTCCAGGACGGCTGTCATCTAGCTGACCCCGGTAAACCAGGTGGCGATCGCCATCAAACAAGAAAAAATCAGGCGTACAGGCCGCAGTGTAAGCTTTTGCCACCTCCTGGCTTTCGTCATAGCAAACCGGGAAAGTAAAGCCCGACTCTGCGGCCATTGCTTTGAGATGCTTAGGAGAATCATTTGGATAATTCTCCACATCATTAGCGCTAATCGCAACGATGCCAACGTTTTTGTCCTGGTAGTCTTGCCCTAGCTTGCCAAGTTCAGCTTTGACGTGTTTAACAAACGGGCAGTGCTGACAGATAAACATAAACAGCAACGCTTGCTTACCTGCAAACGTTTCCAGTGAAATCGTTTCACCCGACACCACATCTGGCAGTTGAAAAGCGGGGGCTAAAGTGCCCAAGCTCAGCATCGTTGAAGCCGTCATTGCCATCGGTCAGATCCTTGAAACGCTACTACAAAACTCCACACTGCCCCTGTTGGCGCAACAGATGGTCACACAGCACCAGGGCAACCATCGCTTCGACCATCGGCACAGCTCTAGGCAACACACAGGGATCATGCCGCCCTTTTGCCGCCAAAACGGTTTCTTCCCCGTCCGTCGTGACGGTGTGCTGCTCTTTACGAATCGTTGCGGTGGGCTTGAAGGCAACCCGCAAGATAATATTCTCCCCGTTAGAAATGCCGCCCTGAGTACCCCCAGAGCGATTTGTGCGAGTGCGAATCTGCCCGTCTTCGTCGGTGTAAAATTCGTCGTTGTGTTCGCTACCCGTCATCAGGGTTCCGGCAAAGCCCGAACCGATTTCAAACCCTTTGCTAGCAGGCAGAGACATTACGCCTTTTGCTAAATCTGCCTCTAGCTTATCAAATACGGGCATTCCCAACCCTTTAGGAACATTGCGGGCAACACATTCAACGACACCGCCAATCGAGTCGCCTGACCGTCCAATTTGCTCGATCAGATCGATCATTCGTTCAGCACAGTCCTGATCAGGGCAGCGAACGATATTGCTTTCAACCTGCTCCAGCGTCACAGTGTCGGGATCAACGACTCCTTCTAAATCCTTGATCCGATTGACATAGCCTATGATCTCAACACCCGCGACCTGACGCAGAATTTTTTTGGCGATCGCCCCTGCCGCGACTCGCCCAATCGTTTCCCGCGCCGAAGATCGCCCACCGCCCTGCCAATTGCGAATCCCGTACTTTGCGTCATAGGTTGCGTCCGCATGAGACGGACGGTACTTCTGCGCCATTTCGTCGTAGTCCTGAGAACGCGCATCCTTATTGCGAACCAAGATGGCGATCGGCGTTCCCAGCGTTTTGCCCTCAAACACGCCCGATAAGATCTCGCAAGTGTCTAACTCTTTCCGAGGGGTCGTGATCTTGCTTTGACCAGGACGGCGACGATCCAGGTCAACCTGAATCTCCTCAGCAGAAATTTCCAGTCGCGGTGGGCAGCCATCTACCACGACACCCACGCCTCCCCCATGAGATTCCCCAAAGGACGTGACGCGAAACAGTTGACCAAAGGTGTTACCCATAATTTGGGAAAGGACAGTCGAAGAGTATACCGTCCTAACCTATCGAAAAATGAGTCCTGAACGCAATTACTCTTCCTCTCGCCCCACCAACTCAGGGAATTTTTCTGCGCCGACAGGCAATGCTTTGACATCGCTGGTAGCAATGTGCCCCACATAAAATGCGCCAGCCTCAATGTCAAGAGAGCTGGCGGTTACATCCCCTTCAAGTCGAGCAGTGCGGCTCAGCGTCAACCTGCCCTCTGCTACCACGTGGGCTTTAATCACCCCATGTACCACAATGTTATGCGCCCGCAATTCAGGACCTTCAACCAAGCCGGTTGAAGAAATTTCCATGTCGCCCCTGACTTCAACCGTGCCATGAATAATGCCATCCACGCGCAGATTTCCCTCTACATTCAAGTTGCCTTGAAACTCGCTCGTGGCGCTGATGTAGGTCAACGCATTCGCCCGCTTGCGCCTGAACATCGCTCTATCCCCAATGTAAATGTCAATGAGTTTAATCTAAGTAACCCTGGGGGTCTACCACTGTACCATTGCGGTAAACCGAGTAATGTAGATGCGGTCCACTAGAGCGGCCTGTGCTGCCTAAATATCCAACAATTTGGTCATTGTTGACCTGTGCTCCCTGAGACACCTCCAGTTTAGAAAGGTGGGCGTATAGGGTGCGATAACCATACCCATGATTGACGACCACGTGGTAGCCGTACCCTCCAGACCACTCTGCTTTCTCCACTGTTCCAGGCGCAGTGACGTGAACCGGAGAACCGTAAGCACCTGTAAAATCTAATCCCTGATGAAACTCAAAGCTGCGTCGCCCAAACGGGTTTCGGCGCAGCCCAAATGGAGAAGAAATTTCAGTCGTAACTTTCAGAGGAATGCCTGTTGGACGAGCCGCTTCACGGAGCAAGGTATTTTCTAAAGCTGGCTCAATTTCTTGCTTCAAATCAGCGGATAGAGCAGGCAGGCGGCTGTTTGCTGTCTCTAAAAGTTCTTCTGCCTCGACAGGCGTTCCAGTCCCCCCTTGTGGACTGGACTTCGGATCTGCTTCCGTTGGAGCAAACTCAGTACGAGGCAAGCCTGCCCGTTCACGCAAGTTTTTTACTTCTGCATCTAATGCGTTTAGCTGCTGTAGGACATCTGCGGCTTCTTCAGTCAGCATCAAATTGCGTTGGGAGTGGGAATACAGCGTCATGCCTACCCAAGCAATAGGGGTGACGATGGCGATCGCTAGCGGAACAATTACCGCCAACGGATGAAATGAGAAGGTAATGGGCGCTTTGTCGGTGCAGGATATTAGCACAACATAGCGTTTAGGTATACGACGCTTCATTCATTCTTTATCTTTGTCTTTGATCCCCGCAGTGGAGCATGACATACTCCGTCGCGAATGGTCAAGGGCGATCGCCAAAAACGCCGAAAACTGGTGATTTTGAGTGAAAACCAGAGCAATCATTAGTTTCCAGTCATCAGCCAGCCCCAATGCAAAAAGCGCCCCCTTTCGGGAGCGCTTTTGCTTGAGCTGTGACTAGAGTCTAGCCAACAATGCTAGGAGCCTTCACAGAAGCGAGGTCGAGCGGGAAGTTGTGAGCATTGCGCTCGTGCATTACTTCCAT
>NZ_JACJPJ010000029.1:0-79208 GCF_014696015.1 Oculatella sp. FACHB-28
CGCTAAACGTTTCACGGTTGACCCCACACAAGCGCTTAAAGTGGCGCTTCGATAGATGCTCCAACTCGTTATATCGCATATCTGCTTCTGACATTAGCTTCTATTCAGAAGCTATCTTGCTTCGCTGCGATCCTCAACTGTCACACTCACTTTATATTCGTGCAGGAAGTCTATTATTAGTCTCACAACGCGCCTAATGTTTCTACAGTTTAGACTGTAAGAAACGATACAATTTGAGGCGTTCTAGTTTGAATAAGATAAGGTTTCAGTAAACTTCCATAAAAGAATCATAAATTTCAACGATTTTTAGCTTTAGAATAGATGATAAATCTGTTTTAGGTTACAACAGTGATATCTTTCAAAGTCTTCAACTACAACTGGCGCAGTAAATTCTTTTAATTCCTGTTGAGGACAATATCCCCTGTAATAATAGCCATCTTCGATTTATAAACCATCCAATAGAGCTTAGCAGAGTGAGCAAGCTGTTGATTATTTCACATTTAATCAACAGTTTCGCTCAAGGGTTCTTGCTGTAAATCTACGAGGGGATAAATGGTTGACTTTACTGTTGCAATTAGAACGTACAACCGAGCGGATTTACTGTCTCTGATTTTAGATCGATTGCGATCGCAAATCGGAACTGAAGGTATTCAATGGGAAGTCGTAGTAGTAGATAATAATAGCACGGATCATACTGCTAAAACTGTTCAAGATCATCAAGCTAATTGGACTTCATCATGTCCGTTGAGATATGTTGTTGAACTTAAACAAGGTGCTTCATTTGCGCGGAGACGAAGCATTCAAGAGGCTCAAGGAGAATTAATTGGCTTTCTAGATGATGATAATGTTCCTGCTTTAGACTGGGTTAAGAATGCTTATACATTTGCTCAATCGTATCCCAAGGCAGGAGCATATGGAGGGCAAATTCATGGAAGTTTTGAAGTTGAACCACCTCATAACTTTGGACGGATTGCTCATTTTTTCCCGGTTATTGAACGGCGAGAAGTCATTTGTTTTACTTCAAAATATCCTAATAAAAAAGTTTTACCCCCAGGAGCAGGGTTAGTTATTCGGAAGACAGCCTGGCTCGAAAACGTTCCTGAAAATTTAAGTTTGAAAGGACCAGTGGGAAATTCTCTGTCTGCTAAAGGA
Source organism: Oculatella sp. FACHB-28 (assembly GCF_014696015.1). Taxonomy (NCBI): domain Bacteria; kingdom Bacillati; phylum Cyanobacteriota; class Cyanophyceae; order Oculatellales; family Oculatellaceae; genus Oculatella; species Oculatella sp. FACHB-28. The sequence goes on from NZ_JACJPJ010000029.1 coordinate 1,153, forward strand.
GAAGATATTGAAGCATTACTTTATCTCAGTAGAGCAGGTTGGGAAGTTTGGTTTAACCCAGAAATGCACATTTATCACCAAATTCCTAAGCATCGTTTTGAAAAGGATTATTTGATCCAATTCTTTCGAGGAATTGGCTTCAGTCGCTATTACACCCGTATGTTGGGATGGAGTTTTTGGCAGCGACCCCTAATATTGCCGTTATACATGACGAATGACTTGTTAAAGGTTGTTTTACACGTTGCCAAATATCGTAGACAGCTAATCACAGACATAGTTTTAGCTTGTGAAATGGAACTATTTCTGAGCAGCTTTATTAGCCCATTCCATGCCTGTAAAAAGTATTTTTTAGGGAAAGGAATCCATTCGTCATGACATCACAGATTCAATACCAGACCATTCCTAACATAAATTCCATTTCTTTTCAGAGTAAGCGAAAAAAGAAATTCAAATTAGGAGTTGTTGCTAACGAATTCTTTGATCTGTCAACTAGCAGAATGGGTGGGTTTGGTTGGGCAACCCGTCAAGTTTCTACTTGCTTTAATACAAATCCTGACCTTGGAGTTGAAGTCGTATTCCTAGCAGGCGAGTTGTACGAAACACCTGGGCAACCAGAACGGTTGATTCATGGTAGCCGATTAATATTGCGACAACGAAACCGTCTTGCATATTGTCAACGGCTATGGGCTGAACAGTTTGATTGCCTATTGGCGATCGACTACCGACCGAGTTATCGCTCTATTTTCTGGGCACTACCACTTACTCCTATCTTGGTCTGGGTCCGTGATCCCAGACCTCCAGAAGATGTTGATAAAATTAATACCTTGAAAATTCCAGGTGCAGAGGATATTCGCCCTAAAGGAATTGATCCTATCGATTGCACATCGTTAGCTCAAGTTGTGCAAGGTTCTAAATGGTTTAATCGCCCAGTGAAATTTGCTACTACCGCTTCTTTCCTAGATGCCAAAGTCCCTGGAACCTATGGCGTAAAGCCATCTAAAGTTCACTTTCTACCAAACATTATTGACCTTGATCCTGGACAGATCGAGAAGAGCGATCGCCCTACTGTTGTCTTCCTAGCTCGGCTTGATCCTTATAAACGCCCGTGGATGTTTACAGAGCTTGCCCATCACTTCCCAGAAGTAGAGTTTATATTTTTAGGAAAAGCACATTTCAAAGGCCGAGGGGCTTGGGAAGCAGAAAACCTACCAAGCAACATTAAGTTTATGGGACATGTGGATGGCGATGAAAAAAACAAACTTCTTTTGTCAGCTTGGGCTTTAATTAATACCTCCATTCATGAAGGATTGGCAGTAAGTTTTTTGGAAGCCCTGATATGCGAAACCCCAATTTTAAGCTGTCAAGATCCTGAGACTGTTGTATCCCGTTTTGGGATTTATACAGGACGTTGGGATGGCTCAGGCATGGAAGGGTTGTCAGCCTTTATTGACGGCTTAAACCGACTGCTTAAGGACTCAGAACTACGAACTCAATTGGGTAAGGCAGGACGGGAATGGGTTGAGCAAACCCACAATCAAGCTCGCTTTTTAACTGCATTTCAGAACTTATGTTCACAAGTAGGAGCGCTAAGTGCAACGAAGTCGAGCCAGCGCTCTAGTTAAAGGATGAGCTATGTCAACTCCCGTTGTTGTCTATCGCGATGAGTTGTTGCCTTACTCTGAAACCTTTATTCCAGCGCAGGTTGAGCACTACTCAACCTACCGAGGGGTTTATGTAGGAACAACCCGAACGACACAAGCAGATGCATTAATTCCTGTTGAGAAGAGCATTGTTTTAAGTGATTTCGTGTCATCTCCAGCAGTATGGAAAACAGCCTTTAAACTGGCAGGGGTCATTCATCCCGGCTGGTTGAATGCTTTGAAGGAACTTTCTCCTCACTTAATTCATGCTCACTTTGGGTTAGATGGAGTATTCGCCTTACCACTTGCACAACGGCTGCAGATTCCGCTGATAGTCACATTTCATGGCTACTTTGCAACTGCGGATATTCAACTTAGCCCTAATCTCACATTCGCATCTAATTTTTTCAAACAGCGCGGCAAATTTTTCCGCGAGCTGTATGCAAGAAGGCGCGATCGCCTGTTTCAAAACGCTCACTGTGGCATTGCGGTTTCTGATTTTATTCGCTCACAGCTTATTGCTAAAGGATATCCAGCTGACAAAATTCAAGTTCATTACATCGGCATTGACATTGATCAATTTGTTCCCAACTCAAGGGTCGAACGAGAATCTGTAGTGCTGTTTGTGGGACGATTTGTTGAAAAGAAAGGCTGTCAGTATTTGATTCAAGCGATGAGTCGAGTGCAAGCTGTTATGCCTGAGGTAGAGTTAGTCATGATTGGCAACGGACCTTTGAAATCCAGGTTAGAAGAGTTAGCAAAAAACACGTTGAAACGCTATCGATTTTTGGGAGTGCAACCGTCTACAGTAGTGCGAGAGTGGATGAATCGAGCGTCGGTGTTGTGTGCTCCCAGTTTGACCACAGAGACTGGAGAATCTGAGGGGTTGCCAATCGTTGTTTTAGAAGCGATGGCGATGCAGTTACCGGTTGTTAGCTCATTTCATGCGGGCATTCCAGAAGCGATCGCCCATGCCGAAACAGGATTTTTATCTGCTGAAAAAGATTGGCAAACTTTGGCACAAAATATCCTGATTTTGTTGCAGAACCGAGAGTTGCACAACCAATTTGCGATCGCCGCTCGTAATCGAGTAGAGCAACAGTTTAATTTGAAGCACAATACTGCCAAGTTAGAAACCTGTTATTCTCAAGCTGCTTTGGAGTATTACAGTCGTAGATAGGTTGAACTAGAGGGATGAGTTCTGCCGCAAATACTTGGTGCTAGAGCCAACTGCCAATCAATACAAAGGGTGCCCAGTAAGCAGGATGAGAAAATTCTTCTCCTGTTTCAATTAGCCTGGTTTGCGCTTGTTGAAGTGCCTCTGCTTTGCTGGACTGCGGAATTTTCAGGTTAGCGTAAAAGGTTTCGACCAGGTCGGCGGTTGCCTGGTCATTCACAAACCAGAGGGAAGCTAACACACTACGAACGCCTGCTTGGGCTGCGGCTCCCGCTAGTCCCAGCGCAGCGCGGTTGTCTCCTACGGCAGTGGTGCAAGCGGTTAGTACCAGGAGCTCAACGGGGCGATCGCTTTCTACTTGTCTCAGCAGTCGATCTAGATTGGTCAAGGTGAGTTTATTATCGGGCACATCACCCGTTACCAAGAAGGTATCTTCTGGCTCGGTGCCAAACTCACCATGAGTGGCGATATGTAGAATTGGAAACTCTGCCGAAGTCAGGTTTTCCTCAATCCGCTCCAGGCGAAAGTCTGAATTGGTTAGGGTGACGCTTTCGGGTAGCTCTGCTTTGATTGCGGAAATTTCCTGATCTACATTGCTCAGGGCAGCGTAGAAGCCAGCTTCGCTATTTGCAGGAGTTTCCATCGTAAGTCCGGCAGCTAATGCTCGCAGGTTTTCTCGATCGAGCGGGTTCAGGTCGGTGAGTTGCAGGCTGGGAGTGTAGGCGATCGCATACCGTTGAATCAAAAACTTTTCCCCGTCGTGCAGAGCAGCCATTGGGACACTGCGTAAAATGTCATCTTGCACAAACACCAGTGTTTCAACCTGGGCAGTTGCCAGGGTTGCTTCAAACGGGCGAATCAACTGCTCATAGAGTCTTTGAGCTGGCTCTAAGTTGTAGCGACGAAAGGCAGTTTCTAACCCCAAGCGGTAGTCATTAACAGCGGTGGTAATTTCTGGACGAGAGAGCGGAATCCATTCGTACTGCTGGCGACTATCCGGTAGCGTCAAGATGATAGCGGTTTGGTCATCCAGAATTACCGTACTTAATAGGGCAGCGCGATCGCCTCGGGTCAACAGTTGTTCTGGCTCCGTCAAGTCCAGGTTACGGGCTATCAATACACAGTCATTGCCAAAGTAATTTTGCAGTTCTGCCAGTTTGAGTGAGTCGAGCGTGGTCAGGACACGACTCAGATCGTTAGGCTGATCCTCGGGCAAAGCAGGAAACAGGGTCGAGGGTGGGCTTTGCTTGAGCCGCAGGCTCATCAGTTGGCGGTAAATTGGCTCGATCGCATCGCGAAAGTCAAACTGCACGTCTCGACTAGCAATCAGAATGTCATCTCGGATCGTTTCTAGTGTTGTAACCGACTGCTCATATGCCTGAATTGCAGCGTCAGCCTGGTTTTGCGCTTGCAGAATGCGCCCTGCCTGCCATTCCCACAGATAGCGACTGTCAAAATCATATTCGGCTGCTGCCCGTGCCTGTTGGGTTTGCCTGAGCGCTTCAGCTATACGCCCCTGGCATTCATAGAGCCGTCCCAAAGCGCCTAATGCAAAGGACTGCGATCGCCGATCGCCAATTTGCTCAGCAATTTGAATCGCTTGCTGTAGCAGTGCCTCGGTGGGGGCGAGCGCTTCCTCCGCAGCACACTGGTTGCTGGGTCGTGGCTGATCAACCGTTGCAGGTACCTGTAACAGCGCCAGGTCAATTGCTGCTAGTGCTTTCTCCTGCATATCAGGAAGCTGGTTAAGCAAAGCTTCTGCCTGCTGGCGAGACTGTTGAGCAGCGGTCGTCGATCCGGTGCGATCGTAGGCTGGAATTGCCGCCAGCAGCACCCGCAGTTGATTCAGCGGTAGGGTTGGGCGAGATAAACTTTGCTGAAACTGTTGTAAAGCCATCTGGTCAAAGGTTTGTCCCTCATTCCTCAAATCCAAGGCTCTGTCCGTATCGCCCAGCAACTCTGCTGCAGCATACTGGCGATAGCGCACCACCGCCTGACTTGCAGCCGTTGCCCCCAAATCCGCATGAATTGAAGCTTCCAGCAGTGGATTATCTGCCTGCTGAGCAATGGCTAAAGCTGCATCAAGATATTCCCTGGCGAGGTCATAGTCTCCCATGAGTCGGTGTGCCTGCCCCAAGCTGCCTAGCGCTGCCGTTTCGCCTAACGGGTCCGCTGAAGTTTGGGCGATCGCCAGCGCACTGCCCTCCACACAGCTACTCTGCCCATCAAAACTGCCACACAGCAGCGTAACGGCTTTGCGCGACTGCCCAATGCGGCTATAGATCTGCGCCTGCTCGGTGAGCGATCGCCCTAACTGCTGCACATATTCGGATCGCTGAGCCGACGGGCTGGGCTGAAGCTCACCGTAATGGTCGATCACATTCTGCCAGAGGGCGATCGCCTCTGTTGCCTGCCCCAAGGACTGGTGAGCACGGGCTAAATTCTCCAGTACAGTTGCTTCGTCAGCTAAGTTCGGGTGCTGTTCGTAGTAGTCTAAAGCTGCCTCCCAGGGGGCGATCGCGCCCTGAAAGTCACCCTGCTGATAAAGCTCCACGCCTTGTTGTACCTGAGCCGTTACATCAACCGCAGGTTCCCTGGCTACTGCTGCAAGATGGCTGGTCAGCACGCTGAAAACCAGACTCAGACAAAACAACCCTACAAACAGCAGCCTACGCATTCATCCAACCCTAAAAATATCGCTAATGCTCAACACTCACTTACTTATTAACCCAGTATTAAAAAATACCTCAAAGACTCCCACAAGAAATAAATTTGTGTGAAATTAACTGTCAGAATATCTTGGCTTCAGGCAACCTTCAATTCGCTTTTACAAATCTTTCTCGGTACGTTAGGAGACATTGCAGATGTGGCAAGTGAGTAAACTACAGGTCAACCTCTGTATGGCACGGTTGAGCCTGGGAACCCTGATCATGAGTGGTGCATTCATTCCACTCTCTGCTGAGGCTCAGCTAGAACTCACGCCCAATACTGCTGGCGATCGCACCACCAACACCATCGTCACTCCCGTTAGCGCTGAAATCGATATCATTCAAGGTGGGGCGCGTCCTGCCGATGGTATCAACTTATTTCATAGTTTTGAAGAATTTAATGTGCCAGCAGATCGGGGCATTTACTTTGAAGCACCTAACGGGGTAGAAAACATCTTTAGCCGCATTACAGGAAGCGATCCTTCTGATCTGCTCGGCACTGTGGGCGTAATTGATCCGGCACTCAACTTTGACGATGCCAACCTGTTTTTGATCAACCCCAACGGTATCCTGTTTGGGCCAGATGCCATTTTGAATGTACAGGGTTCATTTGTTGGCACGACAGCCGATGCCATTGGGTTTGGCGATCGCGGCTCCTTTAGTGCGACTAACCCTGAATTGCCTTCTGAACTCCTAACGGTTAACCCATCGGTATTTTTCTTCAATCAACTAACTGCAGCCCCGATTCAAAGTACTGCACGGGATCTGTTGATTCCTGGACGCAGCGGTATCTTTTTAGGTGGAGACATTGTATTAAACAACAGCAACATTGCTGCCTTACGCAACAGATTAGAACTTGGTGGTGTTGCCGGACGGGGAACCGTTGGAATTAATTCTAATAATGGGATCTTTCGGCTGAACTTTCCAACCCATACAGCTAGGGCAGATGTTTCTCTGTTGAATGGCTCTGCGATCGGACTACTGGTGGATGGAGAGCTTGTAGTCAATGCTCATGATTTGAATCTCACCAACAACAGCAATATTATTTCAGGAATAACCCCTACACCAGGGTTTGAGGCTGCTCAAGCAGGAGACATCACCATTCATGCAACCGGAGATATTACCTTCTCTAACAGAAGCGGGGTGGCTAGTGGTGTTTTAGGTGCAACAGGCCGCAGCGGAAATATCCAAGTGACAGGTCAAAATCTCTTCCTAATCAACGGTTCTATCATTGGGTCTCTCAGTGCTGGACGAGGAGATGCCGGAGATGTAAATGTAGATATTGCAGATACCGTCTCCCTGTCTGGACGGGCACCCAATAATGCTGCTAGCAACATAACAAGCGTAGTTGGTTCTGACGATGAATTTGTAGGTATAGGTAATGGTGGTGATGTCAACATTCAAGCCAGGCGAGTTTTGTTAGACGATAGGGCTTCCATTTCATCCACCAACATTTTCGCTCAAGGTAATGCCGGAAACCTGCGAATAAGGGCAACTGATATTTTACGGTTAACCAATCTTTCTCGCTTAGAGACTGAAACAAGCGGTCGTGGAAGTGCTGGAAATATCTTAATTGAGTCAACCGATCAGGTCATTTTGTCTAGTGGTTCACGAATCTCAACGGCAACGAATGGAACGGGTAATGCAGGCAGAATTGACATTCAAGCAAATGACCGTGTTTTGCTAAACGGGGCTGATTCTTTAGGGAACAGAAGCATCATCTTTGCTTCGGTCAATCCCGCCGCTAACGCATTCCGAACCCGTAGAGCCGGAAACATCACTATCACGGTAGAAAATGGTCCGCTAACTCTAAATAATGGAACTTATATTGACAGCAATGTAGAAGCAGGAGCAGTCGGTATCGGTGGCAATATTTTCATCAACGCCGAATCACTTTCTCTGCTGAGTGGTTCTCAAATTCAGTCGATTCTTCGTGAAGAAGATTCAACCAGTAACACCCCCGGAGCGCAAGGCAGGACAGGTAATATTGCCATTACCACGAGGGATGTTTTTGCTGCCAGAGGATTAGATCGCAATGGATTTAGCAGTGGTGTGTTTACCTCAGTTGGAGCTGGCACACTGGGTGATGCAGGAAATATCAGGTTGCAAACTGGCTCCATTGCCTTCAACGCAGCTCGAATCACTTCTGAAACATTCGGGCGGGGAAGTGGAGGCAATATTGGAATTACAGCCAACTCCATCACCCTGGTGAATGGAGCGCAAATTGGCTCCAGTACTTATGGACGAGGAGATGCTGGAAACATTAACGTGGATGCTCGTGGCGGAAGGGTGACGTTTGATGGCAGGAGAGAGGGGATATTTCCTTCTGGCATCTTTAGCACAGTAGAACAAAATGCTATAGGCGATGGTGGCACGATAGAGGTTACAGCTGGTTCACTGTTCATCACAAACCGGGCACAGTTTTCTAGCTCGACGAGTGGTCGTGGCAATGCAGGAGATATCACGATTTATGCAAGCGATCGCGTCCACTTCCTCAACTCCATCATCATTTCTGAGGTGTCGAACGAAGGTGGTGTTGGGAGTGGAGGAGATATCGCTCTCACCGTAACAGATGGCTCTCTAGAACTGGTAAATGGCTCTGCTCTCCTCGCTGATACTGAGAACCAAGGTAATGCCGGAAATATCACGCTTGATATTGGTGATACCATTATCCTGACAGGTCAAGGCCCTAGCGCAGACGATATCAACATCATCGTTCCAAACCAAATTAGCTCTGCGGTAGATTCCTCCGGAACGGCGATTGGAGATGGAGGTGAAATTGATATCACCGCCAATCGACTTTTGATGACGGATGAAGCGTTTATTAGTTCTGCCACGTTTGGACGGGGAGATGCTGGAGATTTGTTTATCACCATTGATGATATTCAGCTTTCCCTCGGTAGCTCCATCACCAGTTCAGTTGGAAGTCGAGGAATTGGAGATGGCGGAGATATTGAAGTTGAATCTCGCTCCATTACCCTAACAGATGGCTCTCAGATTAGCGCCTTTGTCAATCGACAGCAGCGGAATAGCCAGGGAAATGTCATTCCGGCTGGGCAGGGAAGTGGTGGTACGCTTCGCATTCATGCATCTGAATCAATTACACTGACCGGAACCAGCAACAACGGATTCTCCAGCGGCTTTTCCTCACTCACCGAAAGGGGGGCATCGGGACGGGCAGGTGATATCTATATTGATACTGGTGAGTTGCAGATTGCAGATGGGGCAATTGTAGTTGCCAGTACTTTTAATGCCAGTCCCGGAGGTGATATCTACATTGATGCCAACACGTTAGAGGTAACGGGTGGAGCGCAGGTTGTCACTTCGGCTCGCGATGGTGGAAATGCCGGAGGTATTCAACTCAATATCACCGATTCAATTCAGCTATCTGGATTTGATGCTAATTTTGGCGATCGCCAGCAGCGCGTTGAGCAGTTTATTCCCACCTCTGAAGGGCAGTTTGAGCAAGTTGACGACATCATCACAAATGAAGGAGCCAATAGCGGCATTTTTGCAAACACTCGTTCTGGCTCAACGGGCAGAGGCGGTCAAATTACGGCAAATAGCACCAATCTAACCCTTATAGATGGGGCAACCATTACAGCTCGAAGTGACGGGAGTGGGTTTGCTGGAGATATCTTTATCACAACGAGCGATCGCCTTCGTCTAAACAACAGTGATATTGTCACCAGTGCGCTCAACTCCTCGGGTGGAGACATTCTAATCAACGCAATTAGAGAAAATAATGGCGAAGTCAGACTGGCGGATCGAGGTATTGTCACTCTAGAAGCAGACAGCGACATTACCACCAACAGCAGCGGTGATGGCGGCAACATCGCCATCGGTGGAACTGGGGTGATTGCCTTTGATGACAGCGATATTATTAGCCGCTCCAGTGAAGCACGGGGTGGAGATATCACGTTAAGTACTTTCTTTAGTGAAACCAATCCTCCTGGCAGTGCAGAAGACTTTGATCGGAATGACCAGGTTGATGTAAGCGCGGCAGGCGCACTGGAGTCAGGGCAGATTGTCACCACTGACACGACCACAGTGCAGAACAGTCTGGCTGATTTGCCTGACACCTCTGTGAATGTCAATCAGCTACTTGCAAATAGCTGCATCGTCCGTAGCCAGGAAAGCGGCACGTTTTTGGTGACTGGGACGGGTGGACTGCCTCAACGTCCGGGTGATACGGTCGTGCCGTCTTATCCAACGGGAGAGGTTCGTTCAATCCTCCAGGAGACTTCTGATGAAACAGTCTGGCAGTCTGGCAATCCCGTTGTGGAACCTCAAAACCTCTATCAGCTTGCAGATGGGCGAGTGGTGTTGAGTCGGGAGTGTGAGTAGAGGAAGAATGACGGAGGAAGGGTGAGGGATAAGAAGTGATAGGATAGTGGGTTCGTTGAGTTCTTATTGTTGGGCTGTGTGGATTAGAGCATTGAGGCGGAGAGGTTCTGGTGTTTTGGAGGCGATCGCCCTCTATTTAACTCTAACTGTGAGTATGACTTTGGGAGTGACCGCCCAGACCCCGCCTATGAATCTTCCTGATGACCTCCCTGACCCGGCTGAATCTGATATTCCAAACACCATTGACCAAATTACGCCGCGATCGCCCAGTGAGGAACCACTGCCCCTAGAGCCTCCAACCTCGCTCCCCTCCCCAATCCTGGAACCGCCTTCAGCAGTGCCGCCGGGGGTACCCAACTTAGCTCCCGTGCAGATTCGGGTGAATTCTATTGAAGTGCGAGGCAACAGCATTTTTGAGCAGGAGATTGATCAGTTAATTCAACCTTTGTTGGAACGCGAGGTTTCCTTTGATCAGTTGATTGCCCTACGGTCTGCAATTACGGCGCTCTATACCAGCCAGGGATACATTACTTCTAGTGCATTTTTGCCCAACAATCAGGATCTTTCCGATGGTGTGGTGCAAATTCAGGTAGTAGAAGGTGAGTTAGAAGCGGTTAATGTAGAGGGACTGGAGCAGCTTAACTCAAGTTACGTGCGATCGCGGCTCACTTTGGCAGGACGTAGACCGCTCAACCAACAAAACCTGGAACGCGCTCTACAACTGCTTCAGGTTGATCCACTTTTGCGTCAGGTGAATGCTGAATTAACCGCAGGCAGTGCTCCCGGACGCAGCATTCTTCAGGTTGATTTGCAAGAAGCTCCGCCACTGACCGCCAGCCTTGGCACCAACAACTACCAGCCGACCAGCATCGGTTCTGCTCAACTCACGGTTGCAGCTAGCTATACAAATGTGATGGGAATTGGCGATCGCCTCTCTGCTCAATACGGACGCACCAGTGGTTTAGATTTGTATGACATCAGCTACTCCCTACCTGTAAACCCTCGTGATGGCTCGCTCACGTTGCGCTATAACACCAATGACAGCCGCATCATTGAAGATGCAGTTGAAGACTTAGGCATTCGCAGCGAGGCAGAAAGCTGGTCATTAGAATTTCGTCAGCCCCTTTCTCGTAGCGTTACAGAGGAGTTTGCGCTGGGATTGGCGCTTGACCTGCGCCGCAGCCAAACTTACATTTTAGATGACATTCCTTTTTCGTTTTCGGCTGGAGCCGATGAAGGTGAGTCTAGAGTCACAGTGCTGCGGTTTTCCCAGGATTGGGTGAACCGGGGCAGAACTCAGGTGTTGGCGGCTCGTTCTCAGTTCAGCATTGGGCTGGATGCATTGGATGCCACGATTAACGATACTGGCACCGATGCAGAGTTTTTTAAGTGGCTGGGGCAGTTTCAGTGGGTGCGGCAAATTGAAGGGCGATCGCTCCTGGTTGCTCGGCTCAATGCCCAACTCACGCCCGACTCACTTCTCTCATTAGAGAAAATTGGATTGGGCGGACAAGACACCATTCGGGGCTATGCTCAAAACCAGCTCGTGGCAGACAACGCCATCTGGACTTCAGTAGAACTGCGCCTGCCGTTAAATCGCTCCAATCGTCTAGAGTTAATTCCTTTCCTAGAAGCAGGTCATGCTTGGAACAGCGACCTCCCCGACCCTGACCCCGATTTCTTGGTTGGAGCAGGCTTAGGCTTACGCTGGGAAGCATTACGCGGGCTAAATCTGCGAGTAGACTATGGCTTACCGCTGATTGGCGTTGACTCTGAAGGTGATTCTTTGCAGGACAATGGTATTTATTTGTCCGTACAATATTTCCCCTGGTAGATCCGCGTATTCCACGGTTAAAACTGTACCTTTTGAAGCTGAAACTAATTAAAGACTTTGTAAAGTGAGTCATTAACTCACCAAATGGCGTTAACTTAAATGGAGCAATGCCAGAAATGAGTTTCTCCCAAAAAACTTCTTCTAAGAAATTTTCTTGAGAAACCATGTTTGAAAATTGCTAAAAGTGTGGAACTTATCAAGCAATTCAACGTCCCTGTACTAAAACGTTTGGGAATCTACCGAATTCTGTTTGTTATTTCGACTGTCAACCATTCAGTAGCTTACTTAAAAGGAACATACAGTTGAACCCCTGATTTTACTACCGCAAAAGATGTATTGAGATACATCAAGATAGGATAACCAGGGCTTTTAAATTTTAATCACAGTAATTACTGGGTTGGCAATTACTAGTAGATAAACCCCAAAAGATCAGTAGTGCAAAAGTATTTAGCACTGCAAAAATATTCATGCCTGCTCCAGTCTGAAACATCTGATCCAACGGTGAGTAACTCAGGACATCTGCCAGTTGATGTTACTCAAGAGGAAAATCATGGCTGTTCTCACAGTTAGCAGTACCGCAAATGATGGTGCAGGTTCGTTAAGACAAGCGATCGCCAACGCTAAAGCAGGAGATACCATCAAGTTTGCCTCCAACTTGGCAGGGCAAAAAATTACACTCAGAAGCCAGCTCGAAATTAGCCCTGGCAAAAATTTAACCATTGATGGTGCTGGTGCGGCTGGGTTAACGATCAGCGGCAACAAGACTTCCCGCGTTTTCTACGTCAACTCTAATCAAGATTTTCCAACCAGTTTAACCGTCAAGAACCTGACGCTTACCGATGCTTACACGGCCGAACGAGGTGGTGGCATTCTTGCGGCTCATAAAGGCAATGTCACCGTAGAAAGTGTTCGCTTTAATAATAATGTTGCCGACAAGGGCGGTGGCGCAATCTACACCGAATGGGAAACCAATCTAACGGTCACCAATAGCAAATTTGACCGGAATCAAGCGACTCAAGGCAATGATGAAAGAGGGGCGGGGGCGATCGCCTTCCTCAGCTCTGGTAACTTTGTAGTTCGAAATAGTGAGTTCACCAACAATCGCGGCATCAATGGTGGAGCTATCAACAGTCTCAACGGTAAACTCACCATCGAAAATTCCAAGTTTACTAACAACGATACGACTGCTGCCAAATACGATACAGGCAAAGCAAATCCCTTCTTGCGTGGCTTTGGGGGCGCTGTCTATACCGATCGCGCCAGTTCTACAAATGAGGCATCTGGCACGATTCAAATCAAAAACAGCGTATTTGAGGGAAATAAGGGACGAGGTGAAGGCGGAGCTGCCTATCTTTACACCGGCACTCAAGACAAAGTCACTATCGAGTCTACCGATTTCAAGAAAAATGAGGTCTTGGCACTACCCAATGGCGGCAATGGTGGCAATGGCGGTGGACTGGTGGTGATGAGCAACGGGCTTAACAAGGGTCTGACCATCCGTGATACTGCCTTTACAGACAATACTGCCGCTGGTCAAGGGGGTGGACTTTGGACAATGGATTCCCCGACCACCATCAACGGCAGTCTTTTCTCAGGCAACAAAACTCTGGGGACAACCTACAGCAATGTAGGCGGAGCGATGGCTCTCTACAGTCCTACCGATATTGTAGATACCAAAATTCTTAACAACAAAGCAGGCTGGGTTGGCGGTGGTATTTCTGCTAGTGATAAGTTTCCCGTTACGGTAAAAGACACTGTCTTTTACAACAACACGGCTGACAACGGCACCAACAACTGGGGCATTCAGCAACACACCAGCAGTGAATTAACTGACAAAGGTGGAAATACTCAGTGGCCACCAAAGCGTACCAACAACTGGAATGATTACAACGCAACGGCTCGAATCACCATAGCTCAACCCACCGCAAGTGACTTAAACACCAACGGAATAGGAGTTGCCTCTGGCACAGGTGGAACTCCCACAACTCCTGGCACAGGTGGAACTCCAACGCCTACCGATCCGGTAACTCCCGGTACCGGTGGAACTCCCACAACTCCTGGTACCGGTGGAACTCCCACAACTCCTGGTACGGGCGGAACTCCAACGACTCCTACCGATCCAGTAACTCCTGGCACCGGTGGAACTCCGACAACTCCCGGTACAGGTGGAACTCCGACAACTCCTGGCACTCCTTTACCTCTTGTTGCCAGAGCAGATACTATCTCCACAGCAAAAAATACTCCAATTCGGATTGATCCGCTCTCTAATGATTCTGTAGGAAGCGATCGCCCTCTTACCTTAAATATCTCCAGACGTCCTACCCAAGGCAAGGTTGAGGTGTACGACAACAATACACCTGGAAATGTAACTGATGACTTCATCATCTACACACCCAAGAACAATGCCATAGGTAAAGACTCTTTCACCTATCAAATCAACACGGGTGACGGTGCTGCTTCTAATCCAGGTGTTGTGAGAGTAACGATCGGTTCCAAAACTTCTGCGATACCTCAACCTCCTGCGGCCCCGACTCCAACCCCCAACCCTCAACCCCCTTCAGCTCCCACTCCTGCGCTCAAAACACTCCGCTATGAAGCAGAGCAGATGAACCTCAACACCTATAAGGTGGAGGGACTGAACGGCTCCCGGGCATCAGCAGACCGCTACATCTCACTCCGCAGCACTGGCGAAACCTCGGGGAGTGCTAACGGTGTGTTTCGAGGTACAGCAGGTACTTATCAAGTCCGAGTCGGCTACTACGATGAAAACGATGGTCAGTCTTCTGCCAGCGTGACGGTTGCAGGTCAACGTAAGAACTTCAAGCTTGACAAAGACCTGCTCTCTGACTCTGCCATGCACGATGCTAAAGCCGTAGTCACGACTCATTCTGCTGTCACTTTGAAAACAGGTGATCGCTTTGAGATTTCGGCTCGATTAGATAAAGGAGAGTTCGCTCGATTCGACTATATCGAGTTTGTTCCTGTAAATCAAAGGAGCAGACCTGTAACTGGACGCACTGAGACATCCAGAACAGTGATTCAAGGTCGAGCGAGCAACGACACTCTGATTGGCTCCAGCGCTCCCAACAAACTGTACGGTGGCAAGGGCAGTGATTCCCTTGACGGAAAGGCAGGAAACGATGTGCTGATTGGAGTAGATGCCAGAGATCCAAATCCAGGACGCAACGAGAAGGATGACCTGGTGGGTGGAGAAGGCGCAGACCGCTTCTACTTGGGCGATCAGTCCAAGATTTACTATAACGACGGCAGGTCTGACAGGGCTGGGGTAGGAGATTATGCTCGAATTCAGGACTTCAATGCCAGTGAAGGAGACAAAATTTACCTACACGGCAAAGCAGAGGACTATCGATTAGGAGCAGCCCCTTCGAGAGTGGGCACAGGAACAAGTATCTTCCACACCATGGGTGAACGAGATGAATTAATTGCCGTGGTAGAAGAGGTGCAACTTAGCTTGAGCAGCAATAGCTTTAAGTTTGCATAGGGTTTGAGAGGTTATAGGGTGCTTACCGGTTGATGATTCATGAGAGAAACAACATGGCTATTATTACTGTTACAAGCATCGCCAATAGTGGAGCAGGTTCTCTGAGAGAGGCGATCGCCAACGCACAGTCTGGAGATACCATTAAATTTAGCTCTACTTTGGCAGGGCAAACGATTACCCTCACCAGCGGGCAGCTTGAAATCAACAAAGGTTTGACCATTGATGGTTCAGGTGCTGCAGGTGTAAAGATTAGTGGTAATAACACCAGTCGAATCTTTGATGTAACCGCATCCAGTTCAAGTTTTACACTGCGAAATCTCACCCTGATCAATGGAAGAGCCAATGGTACGGGAGAAGCAGGTGCCGGAGGTGCTATCCGCACCGCTGGCGGTGGTCAACTGATTGTCGAAAATAGCACCTTTCAAAATAATGCTTCTTTTGGTGAGGGTGGCGGTGCTATCTGGGCAGGTTACAACAGCACCAATACTATTCTCAACAGCACATTTAATGGCAATGATGGCACATCAGGTCAAGGGGAACGAGGTGGCGGTGCTATTGCAGTCAAGAGCAAAAGCAGTCTCACTGTTAAGAACAGCCAGTTTACCAATAACAAGGGAACTAATGGTGGTGCAATCAACAGTCTTTTAAGCGGACTCACGGTTGAAAACTCCACTTTTCTCAATAATGACTCAACCGCAGGTGGTCCGTTGGGCCCTCATACCAAAGGGTATGGAGGTGCCATTTACACCGATGGAGCCAATGCCTCTGGACCGAATGCTACACCCGGACCTCAAGGGGGTCTCATTACAATTCGCAGTAGTCGATTTGAAAGTAATACTGGGGCTGGACAAGGAGGAGGACTTTTTCTATTTGCTTATCCTCCAGACAAAGTAATCGTTGAAAACACAATTATCACAAAGAACAAGGTCGTTGAAGATGCGAAGGGAGATGCTCTTGGCGGTGGTCTTCGACTCGGCAATGCTGAATTTACAATTAAAAACACTACATTTACAAATAATCAGGCGCTTGACCAGGGTGGTGGCTTATGGGTAGGAGAAAAGTCTCCAGGCACCATCATTGACAGCACCTTTTCGGGTAATCGGGCTGAAAGCGCTGATCAGAAAGAAGGTCTGGGAGGAGCAATCACCCTAGCCAATGGCTCTAATCCTGTCGATATTGTTAATACTCTCGTTTCTGATAACTACGCTGGCTTTCAAGGTGGAGGCTTCTGGGGTGGCGGCTCGTCCACGACTGTTAAGGATTCTGTTTTCGTTGATAATGTCGCAAACAATGGCGGAAATAACTGGAACATCAAGAACCATACGGGAACTCAATTTGGCGATCGCGGCGGCAACATTCAATGGCCTCCCAAAAATCCAAATGACTCTACCGATGTGAATGTCACGGCAAACGTCAGACTGGTTGACCCAGCCCCCAACGATCTAAGAGACGTGGGCAGCAACATTCCTGTCGTAGGCAACCCCGTCCCGAGTATCCCAGATCCAGGTAGTACGCCCCCTCTTCCTAATACGCCTTCTCTAATCGCCAGAGCGGACTCCGCTACCACACGTCAAAACATCCCAGTTCGCATCAATCTCCTGGAAAACGACTCCCTCCCAAACGATCGCCCCTTCACTCTCAATATTGCTAACCGTCCCACACGCGGTCGTATTCAAATCAACAACAATGGTACCCTACAAAATACCTCCGACGACTTCGTTCTCTACACACCCAAAAACAACATTACAGGGCGAGATAGTTTTACCTATCAAATCAACACGGGTAACGGTACATCCGCTACAGCAGTAGTGAGAGTGGCGATCGCGCCCCAATCTCCTACCCAGCCTCCTACAGCTCCTTCCCAACCCTCATCGTCCCCCACACCCCTTAGAACTCTGCGTTATGAAGCAGAGCAAATGAGCCTCAACAACTACAAAGTTGAGTCCTTGGATAACTCCCAAGCATCCGCAAAACGATACATTTCCCTACGCAGCACTGGCGAAACCTCGGGGAGTGCTAACGGTGTGTTTCGAGGTACAGCAGGTACTTATCAAGTCCGAGTCGGCTACTACGACGAAAACGATGGTCAGTCTTCTGCTACAGTTACCGTTGCGGGTCAGCGTAAGAACTTCAAGCTTGATAAAGACCTGCTCTCTGACTCTGCTATGCACGATGCTAAAGCAGTGGTTACCACTCACTCGTCCGTCGCGCTCAAGACAGGCGATCGCTTTGAGATTTCGGCTCGATTGGATAAAGGAGAGTTTGCTCGATTCGACTACATTCAGTTTGTCCCCGTCAAGCAGCGACCGACTGGTACTGGTAAAAGCACTACAAACGCTCGAACAATGCCGAAAAATGCAGATGTGTTGCGGGGTGCCGAGGGAAATGACTTTTTAGATGGAGGGCGAGGAAATGATGTCTTGGTAGGAGCAGAAACAAGAAGCTCAACTCCAGGACGAAACGAGAGAGATATCTTAATTGGAGGCAAAGGTGCTGACCGTTTTCAGTTAGGAGATAAATCTCACGTCTTCTACAACGATGGCAAAGCCAACGACGCAGGACTTAGAGATTACGCTTTGATTAAAGACTTCAACCCCAGTCAAGGAGATAGAATTTATCTGCATGGGGAAGCTGATGATTACCGCATTGGAGCAGCTCCTTCAACGAACAGTAGAGGACTGGGAATTTACCACACAGGAGACGGACAACAGGAGTTAATCGCTGTGATCGAAAATCAGCAAAGCTTGAATTTGAGAAGCCATAACCTAAGGTTTGTATAAAGCGTCTAGCCTCTAGCACCCACTGTCATCGATAGTTGAGACTCAATTTGACCATACTCTAGCTTAATGATTTGGTCAGCCAAGTGGAAGTAGCGATCGTCATGAGTAATCACCAGAATGGTTTTGCCTTGCTCTTTTAGCCGGACAAGAATTTCTCGATAAAATAGCTCTCTAAACAGCGGATCTTGGTCAGAAGCCCATTCGTCAAACAGGTAGACGGGACGATCTTCTAAATACGCAGTTAGAAGTGCAAGCCGCTTTCGTTGTCCTTGAGAGAGATGAATCGTTGAAAATACGCCATTTCTCACACTCACTTTATGGTCTAGCTGCAACTGCTTCAGGTAACGTTTTGCTTCATGATCCAGATTAGGGCGATCGCATCCTAAACAGCGCTCGAACAGGTGAAAGTCCGAAAAGATAGCGGAGAAATGCTGTCGATACCATTCCCGATTGTGGTCAGCGATCGCCACGCCATCGATCGAAACCTTACCTGTCATCGGCGGATACAATCCTGTAATCAGCTTGGCGAGAGTAGACTTACCGCTACCGTTACCGCCAATCAGATAAGTCACCTGTCCGGGCTGCAAAGACAGGCTCACTGGACCCAGGCTAAACCCATGTTCATCTCCGTCAGGATGATAGGTATACGTCACCTGCTCAAGCTCAACCTGACAGTGCTGACTCACGTTTTGAGGAGTCATTCTGTGAGTTGCGGGGATATCGAGTTCGGCTTCCTGAGCCAGGGCTAATTTCATCCGTTCAATTTTCCGCAGCGCCACATTGCCGCGCAAGAAGTCAGGCAGTCGGTGCAGCAAATTTTGAATTGGAATTGCTAGATAAGTGGTCGTGAGCGCATAGGATGCCAGCATTGCAGGCGATGTTTCAACGAATCGAGGCAAGATAAACAGGGTGAAACCGAGGATGGCGAAGAGAGAGAACTGCCCTAAACCGTCTGCTAGTGCAAAGATTCTCATTGCCGCAATGTTTTTCTGGCGCATCGTGGCAGCACTGCCCTGTAGCTCCTCTGTCAAAAACTCTTCTCGGCGCGATCGATGCAGTTTTAATTCTTTGGTGCCAGTGGCGATCGCCTGAAAGTGCTTGAACAAATGATCCTCTTCTTCGCGGGCGATCGCAAACAGTTGTTGGGCTTTGCCTAACGTGGAGTGAGTACACCAAACGGCGATCGCCGTAATAGCAAAAATGACAATAAATACATCACTCGAAAGCCAAACTAAATAAGTTAAACAGCCGACAATAGTAGCGAGGTCGGTGCAGACATTAGGAATGACAGAAACCGTGTGTGAGAGAACACGCACGTCATCTGTGAGAGTCGCCAGTAGTCGATTACTGCCCAGCATTTCCAGATGTTGCAAGGGTGCAGCCAGAATATTTTCACTTAACCGCAGCCGCAGTCGATAAATTGCATTTTGGGAAAGGCTGATCAGCACAAACTGAGAGGAAGTACTGGTCAAAAGGGTTGCCGTTACCAGCCCCAAAAAGTAAAGCAGTGAGTGAGAAACAGCAGCTTGACCCACTGCCTGATTGATTAGCCAGATTAGCTTTGCGTTACACCCTCCGCTCACCAAACCCGCAACCGCAGCAATCACAATGTTGAGCCACGATGTCTTTAGCAAAAATTGGATAAATTTCATCTCACGCTGTCCTCTACAAAAGCTTTACCGAAATCGTTGTCTAGAGCGTTTGAAACAGAATGCCTTCTACCCCAACACCCGGTGAAAATGAGAAGGCAAGCCCTGTTAATGACTGTTGCGCTGTATCTTGCCATCCCGTACCGGGGTCAATTGGGGTGTGAAAAGCGCCTTCAGGATAGCGAAACTGCTCCAATCGATTTAGCATTCGCTCCATCACAAACAGCACAGAAGGACTCAACATGTTGCCATACTGCCGTAAGACTTCCCAACTGTCAGTTACCTGATCATCGGTTAGGTCAAGCGATCGCTGCACTTTCTGAATGATCCGAGTTCCACCAGGATGCACTGCCCACAGATCAATGTCTTCCTTGGTTAACTGGTGATCCGTCAGGTATCGTTCGATGATTCCGCCGACTCCTGCCTCAATGTAGTCAGGCAACTGACGCGAAAGTTTGCAGGTAATGCCGCTATCTTGAATCCCAAGAGCAATTCCATCTTGAGTGTTTTCTGCCAAATAGCTTAAATGATCGCGGATAACAACATGCCCCTGTCCCAAGCATTCTGCCTCCGTACAAGCACCAATCACCACAGCGGCACATCCATCTCCAAAAATGCTGTGAATGATCACGTCATTCAGGTCGTCTTCAAAGACAGCATTGACAGAACTGAGTTCCAGACAAACGACGAGAGACTTATGCGTCGGATTTGCTCTCACATAATCAGAGGCAACTCGTAAACCATTCATGGCAGCAGCACAACCCATAAAGTTGATTGTTACTCGCGCAATGTCTCGCCGCAGACCCAACCGATCAATCAAAGCTGCATCTACTCCCGGTGCCACAAATCCCGTGCTAGAAACAAACACAATCTGACGAATGTTACTCCTGATATCAACGGTTGTGTATCCAGAAAGGTTTACTCTTGGGGCTGAAGCGGCGGCGATCGCCCGTTCCGCAACCCGCTCTGCTAAAGGAACTGCGTGTTCTTGATAGAGCCGCATCCGGTCTTTGATGCTGTTAGCGTTGAGTGTGGCGATCGCATCCTTTGACAGCAAATTAATTGCCAGATGCCGAGTATCAATCCGAGTATTGTGATAGAGCTTTTCAATTAGCGATCGGTTTTGCTCCAGATTAGGCAGTTGAGCGACCAGTTGAGCTGCATCAGCTTGCCGGATAGTGTGTTCTGGTGTTCCGGTTGCAATGCCTTCAATGGTGGATAAGACTTGCCTCAAACTCACCAGGTTTGGTGCAAAAGTGTTATTGGCAAAAGAATTTGTGGAAGCGGGGTTAACTTGGACAGTGGCGGTACTCATGACACTTGCTCCTGACTAAGAATGAATCAATCACTAACACGTAATCTTGAACTCACACGAAATCCGTTTTGTAAAGAAGCACTATTTGGTGTACGGGCGAAGCATTCGGCAAAAGAATTGTGCCTCAGTGGCAGGGATTGTGACCGAATGCTTCGCCCCTACCGTTACCGCTACTCTACAGACGGATTTGACATCACATTTCTGGGCTGATTGCTTTCGCATCTGAACTTTCAATTACTCACATTCAGCGGTTTAGGATTAGATTGAACCGATACCAATTACACCTTTGATCATGTATTGCACAGAAGTTCGTAAAGCCTGAGGATTAACATGTTCTGCCAATACATTCAAATTGTTCTCTTTTGCCAAACGGGACGGACTGAACAGATAGTGTTTTGCCATGATGGGGAGGCGATCGCCAAAGAAATTCTTAGGCTGCAACCACTCAATTCCCATCTTTTCTGCTTCATCCCGAACAATTGCTTCACTGGCAATGTTGGCAAACCCACTTCTTTGGAAAGGCAAGACATGATGGACTCGATGCGGGCTCAATCCAGCCGACAGAAAACAGTCCACATATTTGTTGCCAATCATCGTCAGGTCATAGGAATTCTTGATCTGAAAAGTTGCCCAATCCTGACCCTGGCTCAAATCCGCAGTAGACTCCTCTTCCTCAAAATCGTGACTAGCGACAATCATGAAGGTGCTAATCCAAAGAGTGAGACAAAACTGAATCAGCCATGCATTCAGATCACCCTGCATCCAAAACAGCACCAGTTCACCCAGCAGCAAAAACCGCATTACCAACATCCCCAGATAGTGAGGCAGTCCTCGTTGCCAGGAGCCGTAAAAGTCCTTTACACCATGCTTGACCGCATAGGAACACATCTCAAAACTGCGAACAAACATCCCTGGAAACACATGTCCCAACTTATGCAGCGTGTGTAACGGAATCCGGTAATAGCGCGGCAGATCCATCATTGCGGTGAACACATTGCGTTGACATCGACTTCACTCTGGGTATGGGGATGGTGCATCAATGTGTGACCATCAATTACCACAAACGCCATAGGCACGTAGTTGATATCAAAAACATGAGAGAAAAACTTGTTGAAACCAACCTGGGCCCGGTGAATCAGATAGTGTCCTGCACCTGCCAGAGAAATTCTTAACGCCATCATGATGGGTGCAAACAGGTACACTGGCATGAACTGTGGAGCGGTTAGCCGCAATACCTGCACCAGAATGTAGGCGATCGTCAAAACAACAGTCGTGATATCAAAAAGGGTATCCATTCTGGCAATTTTGGCTTTCATCTCTGGTTGATTCAGCCGCGTTCTGATTCTGTTGAGCAACTGGTCATCTTTGTGAAAGTCAAATTGAGGTGTATCTCGCCAGCCGTCAAATCCATCTCGAAACAGAAAAGGTGGAGCATTGTATTTGGGGTGAAAGTCATCAGGAGTGGCTTTTCTACCGAGAGCGTACTTCTTTAGGACTTTCTTGACTTTTGCTGGGTTGCGATGCAACACATTCACCAATGTGGTGATATCTCGGTTTCTTAACCGTCCAATAAAAAACTCACCACCAGGATGTTGTTTAACAAAATCTGATAAGTCATAAACCTCACCGTCATAGATCCAGACATTTGACATTTGCTTGCTGGCAACCTCTGGTGGTCCTTGCATAGCGGCGATTGCCTCTGGGGTTCTCACCACTTCTGGCAGCGCAGTCAACGCAGTCCGAGCTTTCACTTCTGGTCTAAATTCGCTGACATGGGATAACGGTTCTGACTCACCTGGGTAGACAAGATCTGCTGCTGAACTTGCTGCTCCAGTCGCGCCAGATTCTCCATAATCTCGCTCATCTCCTGGGCGATCGATGAGTTGTACAGGCTCCAAAACTTCTGATAATACATCCATAACTCCTTGAACTCCTTAAAAGCTTTTGTCCTGGTGGGTTTGGAGAAGCTCCCCCATCCATTCGCTTAAGTTGATAATAGGAGTTCAAGTGAGTGCAGGTGTTACAGGTTTAATCCAGAGTGGCTGTACGAATCAGCGAAGTCAGTGGATGTTTATTGCTGTCTTGCTTGCAGAAAAGTGAAATGAAGTATTGAAGATACTTGTTTCCCTCTCTAACTTTAGATAGAGGTAAGATTTCCCACAAGCAAGTTTCCTTAGAAAAGAAACTTAACGGTCAGCTAAAGAATTCTGTCTTTTTAAATACTGAATCTACAAACTTTTTATAATAGCTACACCTCAGAAGGTGGAAAGCGAAGAGCGAGTAGACCTATGCTTAATTCCAAGTTGATGACGAATGGGTTGAAGGTATTGTTGGTCGATGATGATCGGGATACCTGCGAATTATTGACGCTCATGCTCAACTTGTATGGCATTGAAGTAACCTCTGTTAACTCGGCACCAGCAGGTTTGGAAGCAGTGGCGAGTCTGCATCCTGATGTCTTAATTAGTGATATTGCAATGCCAGATGAAGATGGCTATTCTCTCATTCGTAAGGTAAGAAGTCTTGATGCCGAACACGGCGGAAGTGTCCTTGCGATCGCCATCACCGCAGCAGTCACTGGAATTGCTCAATATGAGACCTTCGCAGCAGGATTTCAAAGATATCTTGCAAAACCATTTGACCCAGAAGAATTGGTTGCGGTGGTGTCCGATTTAATGAATAAACAGTCGTAGGTGAATTGCTTATTAAATAAACGGTGTTGTAGCAGCCCTGTCCTGCATCTGCCAAAACTACCTGACCACGAGAAAGCTGCTTGACTGGGTTAACTATCCAGGGGCGAGAAAAAGGTCCAACGTAGGGGCCAGCATTCGGGCAAAGACCTTCGCTTGAGGAGGTTGTTTAGCGAAGGCTACGCCCTTCCAGGAGGCTTGCTAATATCTAAAGTTATCTTCTGTCGCTTAGCTCAGCCGTTAGCGACATATCCTCCTTATCCTTGAGCTGTCTAACCGGGATCTCAATGAAGAATTCGGTTCCTCTCCCTGGATTAGACGAATAATAGAGCCGTCCTTGATGTTTCTCGATCACAATCCGGTGGCTGATTGCTAAACCGAGTCCCGTTCCTTTGCCAATTGGTTTAGTTGTAAAGAAGGGGTCAAACAATCGTTGCTGAAAGATTTCTGGAATGCCTGGTCCATTGTCGGCAATGCGAATAGAGACCCAGTCTGGATCATGCATTTGTGTCTGAATTTCGATCGCAGGTGAGGAATATTCGGCGGTCGTGGAGCGCTGATAGACTTCAGCACATTCTCCGACCATTTCTAGTGCATCAATCGCATTCACCAGCAGATTCATAAACACCTGATTCATCTGTCCGGCATAGCAGTCAATCAGCGGCAGGTCATCGTAGCGTTTAATAATTTTAATGCCTGCCGATTTTGCATCAGTTCTTAGACGGTTTTGCAAAATTAGAAGAGTATTGTCAATGCCTTCGTGAATATCGACGGGCTTCATTTCGGCTTCGTCTAGGCGAGAAAAGCTGCGAAGAGATAGCACGATTTGCCGAATGCGCTCTGACCCAACCCGCATGGAGGTCAAGATTTTAGGCAAATCTGTGACGAGAAAATCGAAATCGATTGTTTCTACTTCAGTTTGAATTTCGGGTACTGGGTTGGGATAGTGCTGTCGGTAAAGCTTAACCAGGTTGAGCAAATCTTGTGTGTAGTCGCTAGCGTGGTCAATATTGCCGTAAATGAAGCTGACGGGGTTGTTGATTTCGTGGGCAATTCCAGCTACAAGCTGCCCCAGACTAGACATTTTTTCGGTTTGTACAAGCTGCGCCTGAGTTGCCTGGAGGTCATACAGCGCTTGCTGAAGCTGCTGGGCCTGAATCTGTGCCTGAAGTGCGGCGGTACGAGTCTGAGAATAAAGTTCTGCTTGGTCAATGGCGATCGCCAACTGATCCGCCACATCTCGCAGCAGTTCCACTTCATGGTCGCGCCAGGGTCGAGCCTGCTTGACATGCTCACACACAATCACACCCAAGCGACCCGACCGAGTTTGCACAACGACTGTCAAAAGCGACTTAAAGCCTAAGTTAGCAAGCTGGCTCCGACCCGTTGCATCAAGCCGAGTCGTAGTTGCAACATCATCAACCTGCAAAATGCTAGAGCGCAAAATGACTTCTCTTAAAACCTCACTATCCCGTACTGGATAATGAGCTAGATTGGGCAGCAGGTCTTGGTCGCAGGCTTCATGGCTCAGCTCAAATCGAGCAGGGTCAGTGTTGGGTAAGTACCAGAGAAATTTGCAGCGATCGATTTGCAGTAGGTTACGGATCTCAGTGACTGCGGTAGTCAGAATGGTATCTAACTCTAGAGAATTGCGGATCTGACTAGACAAACTGCGCTTGAATAGCTCTGCGCGTTGGGTTAGCTTTTGCAGGCGATCGTTTGCCTCAATCAGTTCCCGTGATTTTTGCTCAAGCTGACAGTTATACAAAATCGCTTGAGCTGCCTCTGCCAACATATCTGTGACTAGCGTGGAGGCATCAAACTTAACGTCATCCATGCCCAGCCAGGGCTGCGGTTTGATCAGTTCGTCGTCTACCTGCACCAGGTCAAACTGTCCATTTGGTCGCACCTTGCCAATTCGGCAGGGTTTCCAGAGGTGATGGTTTTGCTCCACTCGCACCATGCCGCCAGGAGTCTGCATTGCTTGACCATAAGCCGCTAGCCGGACGTGATCGACCTCAAACGACTGCGCCTGCTCGACAGCCTGTTTCCATAGATAAACCTGAACATACGCTGACTCAACCGAGTCGCTTGTGACTCGATCTGCCCCGTAAGTTGCCTTGAAGTTTTTTACGAAGGTTTGATTTCTGAGGTTCTTCAGGCTCTGAAAGTAGCTATGGGCAGCGTAATGACCGACTGCTGACTCCACCCCAAGCTGTTGAATTTCTTCTTCGGTGACGCTTACGGCCAGAATGGGAATATCTTCAGCATCGATTCCTGCTTCGCGGTATTGCGGATAAAATCCCAGGTTGCTGTCGGTGTTAACTGTGCTAAAGACGACATCAGGCTTGGTTCGCTTGATGTTGGCGATAATTTGCCTGAAGTCCATGCCGCCGACTGGAACGTAATCCTCTCCCAGGACAGTGCCGCCCTGCTGCTTTAGTCTTGCCCGAATAATCTTACTGGCAGTTCGAGAAAAGACGATGTCAGACCCTACCAGGTAAAACCGCTTGCCCTTATTTTGCAGGAGCCACTGAACAGCTGGCTCGATCTGCTGATTGGGACAAACGGCAGTATAGAAGATGCTTTTAGAACACTCCAGCCCTTCATACTGAACGGGATACCAGAGTAGGGCGTTTAAGCGCTCCAGAGTTGGCACGATGAACTTACGAACCGTGGAAGTCCAGCAGCCAAAGATAGTAACGACCTGATCCTGTTCAATCAGCTTGCGGGTCTGTTGCTCAAAAATTACGGGTTCCGATGCACCGTCGGCAACAATCGGCTCGATTTGTTTCCCCAATACTCCGCCAGATTGATTGATTTCGGCAATCGCCATCATCTCTGCATCTTTCAGCGCAATTTCACCGATTGCCCAGGGGCCAGCGAGAGAATGGAGTATCCCGACTTTTACTGTAGAGCCTGCGATCGCGCTTATCACTGACGTTTTACCCTTTGGGTTCAAAGATAAATGCTGAGTTTCAAGTGTATTGAGTCAGATGATTCCCTGATTAGCGGATATGTGCCCACTTTAGCCTTCATTCTGTTGAATTTCTGCACGAATCGGCAATTCTTAAGAGATTGCAGGTCACTAAGCCTACCTTGCGGATGCGGTGGGTTTAGTTTTTAGCTAGATGCTTATCTTCTAGGGCAGCAATTTCAATGTCACCTCATCCACATCCCATAGACTACCCATGACGGAGCCTGCTCTTAACGTTTTTTAGACATACCTGCGGTTCAGGGGGAACATGATGAAGTTTGAGGTTAGCCTTGAAGCTTCGTAGATAAAGGTTTTAGCGAAATAAGAAGAGAAGCTTTGACTTTCGATGAAGCCGATCGCCAGCGGCTATGCTAGGTGAAACTCTAGTCTTTTTAATGAATGATTGATCTGAATCCACTGTTTGAATTTTCACGCACTAACTGTGTTGCTATCTGTGCAGTTCTGGTTCCAGCCAATCTGCTGGCGACCTCACAAACTTTGCTGCTGCTGTGGTTTCGTCGTCCCCTGAGGCAAGTGTGGCTGATGGCGGCGATCGCCAGCCTCTGTGCGCTGGTGATGGTGCTGCACGTCATGACCTGGCTAATCATCGGCGTGGTAATGATGCAAACTTTTATCTTGTTTGGGTTAGGGGCAATGTGTCTGTGTACCAATCTGGGGGCGATCGCCTACGCCAGCTATAGACGAGCCAAACCTAGCGGCAGCAGTTTTTTTGCCAGCAAACCTTCGCCTTCTACCCGAAGACAGCACTTTCTCAGCCTTGAGTCAGATTGAATTTTGAGAGCTTCTTGCTAGGTTTAGTTGTCTCATCCTTTTGACAAACTGGAGAAGCTTAAATGGACGGAACAAAAGGTTTACTTCGTTATCTTTCTCTCGCTCCTGTACTGGCAACCATTACGCTGGTTGTGATCGCTGTACTGCTCAGCAACTTCGTCTACTTCGTTCCCGATCGCTTATTTGTGCCTTCTCCGTAAGACTGGGTGATTTCTAGGAGAGTTATTGCCGACGGGCAAGGTAACAAATCAGATCTTCCAGACATTTTTTAAATCTGAAAACAACTTTAAGCGTGGGGGACTGCCTCCACGCTTAAGCGTTTGGATCATGACAACGAGTTGTAGGGCGGGTTAGCGCCCTACAACTCCTACAGGCGCTAGATTTTGTGCCTTAACCCAGCATTTCGATGCTGATATTCTTAGCGTAGTACCGTTACTAAAAGCGTTATGGAAACCGACTGGATGAGTTTAACAATCGGGGGATTGGCGATCGCCCTGGTTATTGCTGCATTCTTGATGATGTTTACGACCGTCTTCACCACCCGCAAACGGTAAAAGCTTCCTGGAACTTGAACAGGCTCAATCCATCCTATTTCTAGTTCAAGCTTCTAGTTCAAGGCAGTTCTTGACGGTGAACCTGAAACTCTTGCTCTAGGGAAGGAGTTTGCATATCTTCCTGGGTCATTTCTTGAAGTTCAGACATTTGAGCTTGAAGTGCCTGAATTCGCTCTTGCAGTCGAGCCTTGATGCCGGATGGACCGGATGCAACGCAATCTCGGCAAGCTTCGCCTTTAACAACGTCCTGGCGATCGTAAATGACTGCCAGCAAAAGCTGATTGCCCCTAGTTCGAAGTGGGTAGGCTCGACGACCGCAGATTGTGCAGAAGACGGGTGCGTTGCCGATATATACACTTGGCTCCCAGACAATTTTCATTCACCACCTCTAGAGCATCCAATGCCTTCAGAATAATGGAAGGCTTTGGCAGATGTTCGCGACTTGTATAACAGCAAGGACGTGACGGTACGTGACTTGCACATTGCGCCTACAATTCCTGCCAACTTAACCTACAAAATATGGCAACTGCCGTATAAACCGCAATATTTCTCAATCTCCTTTGGGTATTCCGACTGGATGCTAGCGTTAAGCGTCTTCTGAATCACTTGAATCGGCAATCTAAGGAGAATGTTGGACAGTAGATTTAAAAATAAAATTGCCCCACAGCTAGGGACCGCGAGGCAAAAGGACAGTTAAACGCTAAGTTCAGTGTGTTTGAGCTTTAAGTTGATTTGGCTGACCCATGTGACGATTTCTCCAGTGTCCATTCACCTGGATTAAAGTGGCACACTCAGGTCAACCTTTTACCCCACTGGCTGTCTCAGTCGGAACGATGTAGTTTTGCATCAGCACAAAAAACAGCAAGATTGGCGCAATTGAAATGACTGAACCCGCTGCAATCAAGCGCCAGTCGAGCGAGAACGCGCCTGCTAGCTTGGCAACTCCCAGCGGTAGCGTGTAATATTCCTGTTGGTCGAGGATGATCAGGGGCCATAGGAAATCACTCCAGGAACCGATAAACACGAAGATTGCTAGCGTCACCAGCGCTGGACGAATCGAGGGCAGCATGACAAACCACCAGATGCCCAATTCAGAGCAGCCATCGATTCGAGCGGCTTCTTCCAGTTCTTTGGGTACGCCTTGAAAGGCTTGTCGCAGCAGGAAGATGCCAAAGGCAGAGGCGATCGCCGGAAAAATCAGCCCTAGATAGGTATTTCGCAAGCCAAGCTGCACGATCAGGATAAACAGCGGAATCATCACGACCTGAAACGGAATCAGGATGGTTGAGACGACCAGACTAAAGATTAGGTCGCGCCCCCGAAACTCCAGTCGGGCCAGCGGGTAAGCTGCCAGCGAACAGAGCAGCAGATTTAGCCCCACGGTCAGGATCGCCACCAGAGTGCTGTTAAACAAATAGCGCCCAAACGGATTGGTTTGCCAGACGGTGACAAAGTTTTGCAAGGTTGGCTGGCTGGGCAGAAACCGGGGCGGAAACTGGAAAATATCTTCTGTGGGTGCCTTAAAGGCGGTGCTGGTGAGCCAGACCAGCGGCAATAGCATGACGATGGCGATCGCCCCCAGTGCCAGGTACGTCCAGGCATACCTCCAGGCAAATGAATTGCGTCGCCGCTGCCACACATTCAAAGAGGATTGCGGAAGGGGTTTGGTTGCATTCACCACAAAGCGTCCTTGCTCATTTGTCATCCTAACGAGATGACTATTGTATGGCTTCTTCAGCGTTTCAGGGATAGAGTGTGGGTTCTGTTTTTCAGCAAGGTTCCGGTAAACAGAAGGGCGATCGCCAATAGTCCTAATCCCGCCCCAGGTTCAGGCACATCGGTCGGTGATTCGGCATCAAAAACAACCTCGATATCTTCGTCAACCACGATCAAAACACTCTCTTGATTAAACCGTTGGGTATAGGCGGTAATGATTTCGTCAATTGCCGCTTCACTTTCTACCGTGTCGTCTAACAGCAATCGGACAACTTTTGACCGTTCCTCAATAATGGTGCCGGTGCTGTCTTGAAATTGCCCGTCTGCTTCAAATACCGTCAAGCCAGCCGGAAACCGAGAAGTAATCACTTCATCTAAAAAGGCTTGAAATTGCGCTTCAGATACCTCGCCGCCACCGGGAATGTTACGCCCAAAAAATAAGTCTGTTTGAATCAGTTCAGGAATGGGATCATTGTCAATGGCGTTCTCACCTGCGCCAAAGCCAACCGCGATGTCTTCGTTAACTGCTAACAAAACGCTTTCTTGATTGAATCGTTGAATGTAAGCATTAATAATTTCGTCGATCGCTGCTTCGTTTTCTACCGTATCGTCTAACAGTAATCGGACAACTTTTGACTGTTCTTCGATGATGGTGCCGGTGCTGTCCTGAAACTGTCCCTCTGCCTCAAACACGGTTAAGCCAGCCGGGAAACGAGGGGTAATCACTTCATCTAAAAAAGTCTCGAATTGCGCTTCAGATACCTCACCACCATCCGGTATGTTGCGCCCAAAGAATAAGTCGGCTTGGATAAACTCTGGTACTACATCATTGTCAATCAAGTTTTCACCTGTTCCAAATCCAACTTTCAGTTCATCCTCATTGCTTGTTTGTAGTACGCTTTCCTGATCAAATTGCTTGGTGTAGGCAGTCACGATTTGGTTGATTTCGGCTTCAGTTTCAGCCGTATCTTCAACAAACAGAGTCACAACTTTAGAGGGTTCTTCGATCAGGGTTCCTGTGCTGCTCAAAAATTGTCCTTTTGAGTCAGAAACGGTTAGTCCTTCTGGAAAAAGAGGGGTGATAACAGCATCTACAAAAGCTTGAAATTCTTCTTCGGAAACCTGCTCACCATTCGAAATGTTGCGTCCAAAAAATAGCTCCTTCTGAATCAAGGTAGAAGCTTCTGCTTTGGGAATTACTGCGATCGCAATCGATAATGTGGCTGTGATTGCAGCAGTTCTAAACTTAGATAATCCATTCTTCATAAAGTTCAACTCCGGCTATTAATCAAAAGTGATGAAGTGATGAAACGTAATGGGAAAAGGCGATCGCTTCTCTTCAAAACGAATCCTTTTACTACAGCCACAAGCCTAAGCAATTGATTTATCTCTGTCGGTGGGAGAAAGTCTGAAATAGTCAGAACTGCTTTAAAAAATTTCCTGATTGGGGTGGCGATCGCTGTCAAAAGAAAAGTGGACAGTGGAGTAGCCTACCCATGAGTGATCTTTGCCTGTTGGCTGTCAGCTTGTTGAATCAGGGACAGCTTCCGGGAACCCCTGAACTGCCGCAGCCGCTCGATTTTGAGGAGGCGATTAGCGCTCCGCGCAACTCCGCAGGAACCGCCCCCTCTCCCAACTGCCAGCCCACCCTGACCAAAGGCACGATTGCGGTTACAGAAACACATCAGCCCGAGTTCAGCCGCTCGGCATCAACGCGACCCTTAACGCGAGCCTATTCCCCGCTGCGATTTCTGCCGGAGTCGGCTCCACCCTTACCCCAGTTTCCTTACCCAGTTCCGATAGCGCCAGAGCTGATTCCAGAAACGCCACAGACTCGACCCCTTCGTACTGGACGACGCCCTAGCTCTGGAAGCCAACTTTATCAGCAGCGGTTAGCTGCCTTGAGCGCAGGTAGAACCTACACTCGATTACCAGTAGATAGCTTTTATGAAAGTTGGATTAATGCCACCCGGCAGCCGACTTATGAGCAGTGGACTAGCCTGCTAGGGCAAGAAGCACGGGCGATCGCCTACGGGCAGGGAAGCAATCGGTTGACCGTATTGGTGGGAGATTCTTTGCTGTTGTGGTATCCGCCAGAGCAGCTATCTGGCGATCGCCTCTGGCTCAATCAAGGCATTTCCGGTGACACTACCGCAGGCATTCTCAGGCGACTATCGGCATTTTCTCAAGCTCGACCCGA
Organism: Oculatella sp. FACHB-28; assembly: GCF_014696015.1. NCBI lineage: Bacteria > Bacillati > Cyanobacteriota > Cyanophyceae > Oculatellales > Oculatellaceae > Oculatella > Oculatella sp. FACHB-28. The sequence goes on from NZ_JACJPJ010000029.1 coordinate 33,034, forward strand.
CACCATTCACGTTATGGCAGGCATCAATGACCTGCGACAAGGGGCAACGGATGCGACCGTACTCAATAACCTGCGGCAAATCATGCGGCAGCTTCGGCAAAACCATCCCCACGCCCAGGTAATCGTTCACTCCATTCTGCCGACTCGTCTCGCAGCCCTGCCCACTGAGCGGATTTATCGTCTGAATCAGAACATAGCGGCGACCGCTCACCAGGAAAACGTCAACTATCTGGACTTACAGCCCGAATTCATCGGATCAGATGGCATTTTGCGGCGCGAATTGACCACCGATGGACTGCACCTGAGTCGCAGCGGTTACGCTGTGTTGCAGGCAGCGATTCGGTAAGTGGGGGTTGGGGATTAGGGGTTAGGGATTGCGTAAGAAGGTTGCTGTAGGGGCGAACAGCTGTTCGCCCTTCTGGTTGAGATGGGTCAATTCATATCTTTCTAACTCTTCAAGCTGTACTACAGGTCACTTTTCCCCCTGGCAGATTGCTCAATAATGGCTAGGAATCGGGGAAGTTTTCGGTAGAACGCAAGGACTGGAAGAAACTGTCCTTGGTCGCTCAGTTATTCATCATTGCTCAACCCCTAACCCCTAACCCCCGTTCTGCAATCCTGCTCCCTCTGTGCTGCTAGACTCAACTCGGCTGCTTTTTGATTTGCAACAGGTCAACCAGATTGTGGAGAGCTTTGCCAGTTGTCTGGCTCCTGAGGCGATCGCCCAAAAAGCTACAGCAGGTCTGGTTGAAAAGTTTGGCTGCGCCTTTGCCCGCATCTGGATCGTTGAGCCAGACCGTCAATCGTTGCGAATGATTGCCTCGGCAGGGCTTTATCCTCGCACCGATGGTTCTTTTGCTCGTGTGCCAATGGGAGCATTCAAAATCGGCAAAATTGCTCAAAACTGCATTCCCTTTCTCAGCAATCGGTTGGCAGAAGAAACCTGGGTGAAAGATCGAGAATGGGCGATCGCCAAAGGGATTTGCGGATTTGCTGGATATCCTTTGGTGATTAACGGGCGAGTTATTGGCGTTTTAGCAGCATTTAGCTATCAGCCTATGCCCGCTGAATTTATCGAAGTGCTGCAACTGCTTTGCACGCCCATTGCCGTTGCGCTCGAAAATGCCTTGCTCTATCAGCGGGAAAAGCAAAATTGGCAAAGCCTCAGTCACTCCAGCACACCGCTTAGTCAAAGTCCACTCTCTGAGCAACTGGCAAACTTGCTGCAAGATGCCCGGTTTATCTTAATGGGGACGGAACAGCAGCTTACTCCAGCGATCGCCTATCTACTTCTGCAAGTGGCTGAACGTTTACGCACTTTGGGCTGTGCTTACTGCCGTCTCACCTATGCGGTGGACGAAACTGTGAGTTTGGAGGCAGTCATTCCGCGATCGCCCCACAATTCCGCTTGTCCAGCCCAACCCATTGCCTCAGTATTTGAAGAGTTTGCCTTTGCATTTACTTGCCTGGGTGGAATGCTGCAAATCCGCAAAGGAGAAAGACCAGGAGTGACTGAGTTATTCCTAAAAACTCCAAATCGCTCTCCATCCAGTCAATCAGCCGTTGGAGTGTGTTGTCAATCACCGTTGTTACAGATTGCCCTGACCCAAATGGCCTATCTGGCAGGGCTAACCGTTTGTCCTGATCTGGATGCATCCGTTCCGCTGTTGACTGACCAGCCTGCGCGAGCGACCTCTCACCCTGCCGCTATTTGGATTGCTACGAGTACCCAACCCACTCCGCCAAATGTCAAGGCTAGAGTTGACTTGTCCATTTCACCTGAGCAACTGCAAGCCGCTGTAGAAGCGGTCAGTCAAGGTGAAACCTGGGGCGTTGATGCGGATCACTCAGATAAACAGTTTCTTTCTGGACGAGAACAGGAAATTCTAATGTTGTTGGCGCAGGGTTTGCGCGATCGCGACATTGCCAACAAACTCTACATCAGTGAACGCACCGTCAAATTTCATATCAACAATCTAATTACCAAACTCAATGCTAATACTCGCGTTCAGGCACTCCATGAAGCGATCCGTCAAGGTTGGGTTGCGTCTGCTTGATGGAATTTGTTCGTTCCCAAGCTGGAGTTTAGGAACTAGGAAAAACTAGGACTTGAGGTAGAACAAGAGGTTGAGTTCAGGGCTTACAGCAATTTCCACTTGTATAAATTACGAATCCCTGTAGAGGCGTTTCGCAAAACGCCCCTACGCTACTTATTACCCATCTGAAAGGGGCTGTAAGTCAATATCATTAGGCTTAAGCCCCTTGCTCGACAGGGCAGTGCGTAGCTTTGTGCGTAAGCTCAAGCCGCAAAATTCCACATGACGGGGTTATCGTCCAGATGGTCAGTAACAGTGCGACCGATCGCATCAATTTCTGCCAGGTCACTTTCTGAAAGCTGAATCTCAGCCGCTTTTGCATTTTGCACAGCTTGGTCAGAATTGCGTGCCCCAGCGATCGCATTCACTTGAGGTTGGGCGATCGTCCAGGCGAGAGCCAACTGAGCCATACTGCACTGGTTGCGATCGGCAATGGGACGCAGTTTTGCTAATGCCTGCTGTGCCCGCTGGTAATGCTCCCCCTGAAACAGCTTATTTTTATTGCGAATATCGCCCTCTTCAAACTGGTGATCTGCACCAAACTTACCTGTCAGCAAACCCTGTGCCAGAGGTGAGTAGGCAAGGATAGAAATATTATTCTCCACGCAGTAGGGCATCGCATCTTGCTCAATGCCGCGCCAAAACAGATTGTAAGGGGGCTGAAGACTGTCGATTCTACCGTACTGGGCAGCTTCGGCTAACTGATCGCGAGAGAAGTTTGACACCCCGATCGCCCGAATTTTGCCCTGCTGTTTCAAGTCATTCAGCGCTCGCATTGTTTCCTCAATCGGGACGATTTCGCTGTTAAAGGCTCCTGTGGGCCAGTGAATTTGGTACAGGTCAATGTAGTCTGTCTTCAGTTTTTTTAGCGAGCCTTCACAGGCATCAAACACCTGCTGATATTTCAAATGATTTGCAAAGACTTTGGTCGCAATTACGGCGCGATCGCGCACTTCTGCAAGCGCCTGTCCCACAATTTGCTCAGAGTAGCCCTTGCCATACACCTCTGCAGTGTCAAACGTCGTAATTCCTGCATCAAAAGCTGCTCTCAAAGCTTGAATCACTTCTGCATCTTCAATGCCAACCCAACCGCTCTTGCCTGCCTGCCAGGTACCCACGATGATTGGGGTAATTTCGATTCCTGAGGTACCAAGCAATCTTGCCATGCTGATTTCCTTATTTAACGGCTGACCCCATGCTCAAATATTCTGTCGGCATAGCCCAGATACTCAAGAAATATTTTCGTCACTCGCAACTTTCCCAAACACTAGCCAAGCCGCTCCAAACCTTGCTTGACTCATTCTAAATACTGCTTAACTAGTCTCAAATACTACTCGACTAGTCTTAAACATTGCTCAACCAGTTTCAAACACTACTCGATTAGTTTCAAACACTGCTCGACTAGTCTCAGAATCTGCTCAAGCAGTATTTGAGTTAACTTGAGTAGTGCCAAGTATTACTCAGCTAGTTTTAACTGCTGGCTGAGTAGGGTTTGAACTGGCTCCAGCAACTTCTAGAGACAGGTTGTGCTTGTTCCCGTTCACGCAGTCGGCAGCCCCTGCCAACATTGCCGCCTACGCATGAATTCCCCAGAACAATTTGAGAAAACGACTTGTCTCTTTTAAAGGGAACTTACACATTTGGACTCAACAAAATTAACTTGCTGTTTGAGTACAGTGAGTTTCGTCCCTCCTGTATTGTGTCCGTCAACTCTTTTGTGGTTGAGCAGAATGCAGAATTTTATTGACACACCGAAATCCTGCTGTTTTTAGATAGCAAAGCAGTGAGGTGGGTGCGATCGCGCCCTAACATTACCTATCTGCATTCCGCCAATCAATTCAAATTTCCTAATGATTGTTCCGTGAGTATTTTTCAAGGAGCCGCAAATCAGATAATGGTATCTGGGGAAAAGAACTTGAATCACTTTGATCCCAACTACTTTGCAGGTGGGGTGAAAGCTTGAGTTATTCCCCAGATTAACGCTAGCTGAACTTTTGAAGTCATAGGCTTAAACAGCACAGACCTGTCGCAAAAGTGACCTATTCAACTGAATAGGATTCAGGCGGTTTCTGCGCTCGCAAAGGAGACTGAAACCCTCTTTTCCAAAGGTAAATGCGCAACTCCTGACAAAGAGTTGTGCTGTGGCTGTACCAACTGAACTCTACTCTGCTTCTTTTGAATCAACTCCTTGATCGTGTTGACATATCGGTAATCATCGCTCTTGCTTGAATAGCGTTCTAGCTGATCCAGCGTAATTAAGTTTTGTTCTGCCAAACTCAGGACTTCCCAGGGCAACAAGGCATTCAGCTTCACACTCTCAACAAAATATTCGCAAGTCTCGCCCCGTTCGGTATTCAGTGCCGTTACCTGACTTTGAATCGTCTGTAAATCATGGTAATCAGCGCTTCTAGCGATCGCTCCGCTGGACTTGATGCGGCAAGCCAACCTGTAAAACGTGTCTTCCATGGTTAAAAATTAAGTACTTTACTTGACAAACCCATGACCGTAAGTGGGTAGACACGCCATGCGATCTAAGATAACACTAAGCAACACGATTGCAATACAAGCAAACAGTTTTTTCCAAAAATTTTAGGTTTTCCAAATAGACCTTCAGTTTTGTGATTTTCGGCTTTGAATTAAAGTTTTAAGCCAAAGCTTATTTGCATCAGAACGCCCTTGAAATGCGGTTTTCAAGATTTTGTTAGCTAAAGATGTGAAGTCGATATCTGGAAGAGATCTAATTTCCAATTAAGTAATGAAAATGAATAATTCCATCTCTTCTTTAGTAGACGAACGGTCGTCTACATCGGTCAAAAGGCGTAAGTCCCTAAATTATTTAGTAGACGAACGGTCGTCTACATCGGCCAAAACGCTTAAATTCTTGAACTTTTGCTAAGCTCCCAGAACGGCTAGAGGAAGCTCTCCCTTAAACCCCTTCTACGAATTTTTGATGAAGCCGAACTGAGGCGATCGCATCTCTTCACCAATTTGATTAAGATATGCAACGGAAATCTTTAGGGGTGCGAACGGAATCGATCTGCCTGCTGCAACCGTTTTCTACTGCGGCTGCTTGACTGACATCTACCCACTTCGATCCGGCTACCACTATGAATAAGAAAAAGGGTGCGATCGCCAATCAGCATCGCCTGACTCGTGCTGAAAATCCAGTTGCTCAGCCTCAGAACCGTACTCGGCGTTCAATTTCCAGCTTTTTAAGCTTTGGTGCGTTAACCCTAATTTTGGTCTATGCGGCTCAAAAGTGGTTTGCTAAAGCAGAAGTTACTCATTTTTGGACTCATCTCATCAGTTGGCCATTATTTAATTGGCTCACTCGCCCTTCCTGGGTTATTGCGCCACTGGTACTGACCATTGTTTTTCCACTATTGATCGACCTTCCTCGATACCCTGCTCAGGTTACGAAGCAAGTCGCAGCTATCCTGTGGGGACATCCGTTAAATTGGCAAGTTTGGCTCAGTCGAATTGCTGCGATCGCGCTTCTAGCCTATCTATTTCTCATTTCACCAACGCTGTCTTCTTTAACTACAGCCAGTTTGACTTGGTTTGTTCCATCTGACTCTGGTGCATTGGCTGATGCGATCGTTGTCTTAGGTCGGGGTGAAACCGCCAATGGGCAGCGCTATGAAGCCGCCGCACAGCTTTGGCAAGACCAGCGAGCCTCACAAATCTTCGTCACTTCGCAAGAGAATTTTATCCACACGGCAGAACTGTTGCAGCAAAGGCAAATCCCTACACAGATTCTCAGCGGCACTAACTGTGTTATGACAACTTATGATGAAGCCGTTTTAACCGCAGCAATTTTAGGTCCACAAGGGGTTGAACACATCATCTTAGTGACCGACCCGCCTCACATGTTGCGATCGCTCCTTACCTTTAGAGGCATGGGCTTCAGCGTCACACCTCACACTACACCACTTCCTGCTGCGATGAGTTCGGTGGAACGTTCCCTGCTGGCATTGCGAGAATATCCAGGACTATTGAGCTATGCACTTCTGGGCCGCTTTAACCAACAGTCCAGTAATTTGAAACAACCTCCTGCAAAAACATTGCAAGATATAGAACGGCGAAAATGCCAGCTCCCCAAGATAGAGTAGAGGAACTATGGTTCCCTTTGAGACAAATTTACTGGATGCAGCTTTAGCTCGTCGTCGAGAAGACAACGAGGCACAGCGACTTGCAACAATAGAACAGGCAATCCACTGGTTAGAAACGGAGGGAGAGCAATATGGAATCAACGAGGCTTATCTGTTTGGTTCAGTAACTCGTCCCTATCGGTTCACCGATAACTCTGATGTAGATGTTGCAGTAGAGCAGTTCAACCCAGAAGATTTCTTTGTTGCAATGGCTGCACTGTCTGAAACATTGGAGCGCGACATAGATTTGGTAAACTTATCCAAATGCCATTTTGCCCATCGTATTCGTCAGCAGGGAATGGTATGGAGGCGAGAAACTTAGCAGTTTTCACGGCAGATATTACAGCTCAACAGCAAGCTATTGAGCGAGTATTTGCAATGTTAGAGCAGCGGGCGGAGGGGCTTAAGCCTGATTACCCTGAGCGCTTAGAGAGCGTTGCCTATCAGCTTCACAACTTCTATGGCGCGATCGAAGAGTTACTCAAGATCGTTGCAACTTATTTTGAAAACAACGTTTCAGACACAGCGCGATGGCATAGCCTGCTGTTACTGCGAATGACACAAGCGGTGGAGGGAGTTCGCCCTGCGGCTATCTCAACGGAGAGCTACGCCTTGCTGAATGCTTTGAGAGCGTTTCGACATTTTTTTCGTCATGCCTATGGCGTTCCAATTGATTTTGCTCAGCTTCAGAGCAATTTAACTAAGGCACAGCAGCTTAAACCGCTGCTTGACAGAGATTTGAAGTGTTTTTTGCAAGATCTTAGAGGCTTAAGCAATTGAAAGTTTCACTATTTACATCAAAAAAATGGAAGAGCTTAGCTCTTCCATTTTTTTTAACTTACAGCAATTTCCACTTGTATAAACCACAAACCTCTGTAGGGCGGTTCGCGAACCGCCCCTACGCTAGGGCTTACCCATCTGAAAATGGCTGTAAGTGACCCTAAAAACGTCTATACAGTTATACGGCTGCAAAGAAGTTTTTGGACTTAACGGGGTCGGGATTCATGGTTGCATCACCAGGCTTCCAACCAGCGGGGCAAACTTCATCGGGGTGAGATTGTACGTACTGAATCGCCTGCAGAGTCCGTAGCGTCTCATCAACACTCCGTCCAAACGAGAGGTTGTTGATGGTGGAGTGCTGAATTACACCATCTTTGTCGATGATGAACAGTCCACGTAGCGCGACTCCTGCTTCGGGCTCCAACACGTTGTAAGCGATGCTGATCTCTTTCTTGATATCAGAAACCAGAGGATAGTTGAGGTCGCCTACACCACCTGATTTGCGGTCGGTTTGAATCCAGGCAAGGTGAGAAAACTCACTGTCAACAGAAACACCCAATACCTCGGTGCCAATCTGCTTAAACTCATCAAAGCGATCGCTAAAAGCAGTGATTTCAGTGGGGCAAACAAAGGTAAAGTCGAGTGGGTAGAAAAACAATACGACATACTTGCCGCGATAGTCAGACAGCTTAATGGTCTTGAATTCTTGATCGACCACAGCGGTTGCAGTGAAGTCGGGTGCAGATTGACCGACCCGGAGGCATCCTTCTGTCTGATAAGTCATGAATTTACTCTCCTTAAGATGAACATGCGTCTACGTTCGTTTGTATCTTGTTCGTTTGTATAAGAAGCTAGTCAGACAGTCGCCCACTGGGCAACGACCGCTTTATTTACGAACTGTTACGACTATATCATAGTCATAACGATTTTGAGTAACAACGCCATCCTAGCAACCTCGAAAGGAAACGGTAAGACTTCACTGAAAACTATCAATTTTTTTGCTGTGCAAATTTATAGTGAATCCTGTAGCGGTAGCAACCTGTAGAACAGGGAGTCGGTTTAAACTGCCAGTATCAAGATAGTTTAAGTCTGGGAAGCCTTTGGACTTCGTTGATCTTTGAAGCTGTTGGATCTGAGGATGCTTTGAGGCTAGAATCTTCGGTTTCACACTTTAAGCATCTCTTGCCAGGCGATCTCAACCTTGCTGGTTTCGGGTGTTGGTCTATTAGTGATGTGGGCATGGGTGAATTAGATACGAGAGAATGGCTGCTGACAAATGGGCTGGGCAGCTTTGCCAGCGGGACAGTTTGCGATGCCCACACGCGCACTTATCATGGCTGGCTGGTTGCGGCACTCGACCCACCTGGGCAACGGACCCTGTTGCTGTCTCGGATTGACGCAACCCTTGAGCTACCGGGACGACGCTTTGACCTGGGCACCAATTTTTGGATGAGTGGGGCGATCGCCCCCTCAGGCTATCAACTGCTGCAATCTTTTCAGCTTGAGCCAGTGCCAACTTGGGTGTGGGGTCAAGCTGACTGGCAGCTTTCGCGTCAAATCATTCTGCCCCATGGGTTGCTGCCGCCTGAGCAGAATCTGGACCCCCCCTCGTTTCGCAATCAGGTGTTGATTCGCTATCGCTATCAGGGAGAAGAACCTGCGATAGTCAAGCTGCGTCCCCTGGTAGGCGATCGCAACTTTCACCACCAGCAACAAGAAGACCCCAACCTAAATTTCTCTCAACTGATTGAGCCACATCGCGTATTAATTCAGGCTTTGCGCCCTGACTGGGTAGGAACACCGTGGCAGCTTTGCTGGTCACACGGAACCTACCAGCCCAACGGCGTGTGGTACTGGAGCTACCGCTACACCGAGGAAACGAAACGGGGCTTGGGCGATTGTGAAGACCTCTACAGTCCTGGCTATTTGACGGTCGAGCTTCAACCTGAAGAGACGCTAACGCTGGCTGCCAGCGTTTGTTTACCTGACACGATTCAGTCTGCTGTCCAGCTAGATTCTCAGACCTTTGAGCGAACGATTCAGGCAAAATACTATCGGCTCGATCACCATTTCAAAGAACTTTATCAAGATGCGATCACCACTTCTAAAGAGAAAGCTGCGCTCTGGCGGCAGCTTCTCCATGCGGGCGATCAATTCATTGCTTATCGTGCTTCGATTTCAGGTCCGACCGTGATTGCGGGCTACCACTGGTTTAACGACTGGGGACGCGATACGCTGATTGCGCTGCCCGGTTTGGCACTGGCAACGCGACGATTTTCTTTAGCACGAGGGCTACTCGAAACATTTGGGCATTATTGTGCAGACGGTCTAATTCCCAATGCGTTTCCCGATGCGGGGGCAAGACCTTTCTATAACAGCATTGACGCAGCCCTGTGGTGGATTGAAACGCTGGGCCTGTATCTAGAAGCTACTCAAGACTGGGATTTTCTGGCAAAGCAATATCCTATCGTGCGGCGCATCTACAAAGCTTTTGTAGCAGGCACTATACACAACATTCAGGTGGATGCGTTTGACAGTCTAGTGTCGTGGGAGGCTCCCGGTGTGGCGCTAACCTGGATGGATGCAGTAATAGATGGGCAGCCTGTTACACCTCGACAGGGCAAAGCTATCGAAATTAACGCGCTGTGGTATTCAGCCCTGTGCTGGGCCCACCAGTGGGCAGAACGTCTGCGCCAGGTATCAACCGCAGACTCGGTGAGCCTCACTAACCAGGCGAAGCGCTATGCTCAGCAGGCGGAGCAAGTCAAAGCCTCACTACAAAAGTTTTGGAATCCACATCAGGGCTATCTGTATGACGTGATCGAACCGACGGATCGCCCCGATCCTCAAATTCGTCCAAATGCGGTTATTGCGCTCTCGCTCTATCACTGCGGCTTTCCAGAACATCAGGGGCGGCGGGTGTTGCAGGTGGCTCGCGATCGCCTGCTCACTCCCTATGGTTTACGCTCACTTTCACCAACAGACAGAGACTATATTGGCAGGTATGAAGGCAATCTCTGGCAGCGCGATTGCGCCTACCATCGCGGCACCGTTTGGAGTTGGCTGATTGGACCTTTCGTCCGGTCATGGCGCAGATTTTATGAGGCTGAACCGCTTCCCTTTAGCTGGGAGCCCCTGTTGGACCATTTCCAGCAGCAGGCTTGCCTTGGCTCGATTTCAGAAATCTTTGATGGTGATTCGCCGCACCAACCTCAAGGAGCGATCGCACAAGCTTGGTCAGTTGCTGAGCTAATTCGCCATTGGGATGAAATTCAACGTTAGAAGGTAGAGCTTTTTGTCAAACCCGCCTAACTGTCCTATATCTCTTGCTATCATTGCTATGAACTTGGGGCTGTGGCTCAGATGGATAGAGCAAGCGCCTCCTAAGCGCTAGGTCGCGCGTTCGAATCGCGCCAGTCCCGTCCAGGTTTTACAAGGTTTTCAGCCTTTGCGAGCATGAGTTAAGGGAATTCTGGGGTGTTCTGAAACCCTTAGAATTCCGTAGAACTCCTGGCAAATTTGAGTACAAAAACGGGTACAACAGGTAGATACTTCTTGTATTCAAGTTTTGAATGAAGCAGTAGAACAGTGAAGTAGTGGAATAAGGAAATAAAAAGCGTCCCTATTGTCCCTATTAATATAGAACTCCTTATTTAATAAGGCCTTTGAGTAGATAAAGTCTATCCCTAAACCTGTCCCTACTTTGTCCCTATGTCCCTAAATTGCATCAACTTCAACATCTTCAGCAACGCTCATGGCTAAAAGTGAGTACAACCTAAATGCCGTCAATCAGCGGCTTAAAGCTGCGAAAACAAAGGTTTCTATTAAGCAACGAGGCGGAAGCCTTTCAATGGTGGCAACACTGCCTCCTAAATCAGGGAGCGATCGCCCAAATCCATACCGCCAGGTAATTGCATTGCACTTGCCCGCCAGCGAAAATGGCTTCAAGCGAGCAGAGCAAGAGGCAAGGTTGCTGGGCGCGAGGCTGGCAGCAAGGGAATTCGATTGGAGCCTCTACCAGGACGATAGCTCCGATAGGGACTTGGCAGCCAAGCTGGTTGAGCGCTTCAAGCAGCACTATATGAGTACGCACACGCCAACCGAAGCCACCTGGGAAAACCAATGGCAGAAAATCTATAAACGGCTCCCGCAGGATAAACCTTTAGATGCGGCTACACTTGTCAACCTGGTTCGCCAAACAAAGCGAAACAGCCGCAATAGAAAACAAACCTGCCAAAAGTTTCAGAAGTTAGCAGACTTTGCAGGGTTGAAGGTTGATTTACTTCAGTTTCAAGGTGATTACGGAGGCAGCAAAGTTGAGGATCGAGACATCCCAATAGATGAAGCCATTGTCCAGTTCAGAGCAAACGTTACAAACCCTGCATGGCGCTGGGTCTACGGCATGATGGCTGCTTATGGTTTGCGAGATCATGAAGTGTTTTTTTGCGAGTTCACTTCTGATGGTCTACGTGTAACACAGGGTAAGACTGGTCCTAGATTGGTGTTTACAGCGCTGTACCCAGAATGGGTAGAACAATGGGAACTGACGGAAGTAGAACTTCCGCCAGTGAGACTTGATAGAGGGTATGAGTACTTGAGCGGGCTGACTTCAAAAGCTTTCAAGCGCTATGGTATTCCCTTTGTGCCTTATGATTTGCGTCATGCTTTTGCTGTCAGAGCTAGCGTCAAGTTTGGCTATCCAATATCGACAGCTGCGGCCTTGATGGGACATTCCCCTGAAACTCACCTTCGTACCTATCAGCGACATATCAACCAGCAGCAACACTTGGAGACTAGTAAGCGGATTCTGGGTAGCAGCGATCGCCCTAAACCCCCCGACGCTTAGATGGATCGCTACTTAGGCGTTTTTCACAACTGGGAACATGAAACTGGTATATCGCCTTTTGGCTCCCAGGATTACGGCGATCGCGTACTTCTTTGCCCAGCCTGAACAACCCGGAGTCAATACTTGCGTACAAACTTTTAGGGCTGGGATATCCCAGCCGTTTGCAAGCTTCGTTAGTATCAACCCAATCAGAGACAGAGTTATCACCTGCTAGGCGAGACACAAAAGAAGCAAGCAGTTCACGAAATTTGCTTTCAACTTTTGCGTCTATTAAAGCTTCAAATTCGTCATTCATCATGCGTTAACAAATACCTCATCTCCACAACAAGTAGATGCATCCCGATCATCAATAGATAGGTTGAGCTAGCAGAGCACTTCTTTCGTCAATCTCACGTCTGCCAGCGGAATCTCTCTTGTCACCGACCACCCTTCAGCTTTGGCTTCTATCGTCTTTACACCAAACCCTGTCGATACATCACTAATTACCTTCAGTCGTTTCTGCCCACACACTTGGACAAGAGATGGATCTTTGCCGCAGTATCTAACTGTTGACCCCTTAACAACAGCGATCGATGATGGCGGACTGGCTACAGCCACATCACCCCCTGAATCCTCAAACTCTTCGTTTACTTCGTACTCCGCGATGACGGTTGGAGCTAGCTCTGAAGGGGGCTTTTCAAAAGCCTGAACCTTCTCAACCTCCTCATCAGCTAATGAGTTGCTGTCATCCTTCAGTAGCGAGGCAATCCACTTCTTCGATCGCCATTTCTTTCCGTTGGGGCTAAGCTCTCCATGTCCCAGTTCAACCGCACGTTGAAACCATTTTTGTATGTCAACAGCTTTTGCAGGCTTGCCATTTTTATAGCGTTTGAAGAAGCTGAGACTATCCTTGGTGGTTTGCGCGTCTATCCATCCTTCAGAACTTTCGGGACGCTTATCAGATAGCTGCACCAGCTTGGTAACGATAGCTTCTTCGTCGCCATTAGCCGCTCCACCATCGACGTGCAAGAGCCGAGCTTGTCCAATGTAATACTTGGCGAGCTTGATAGCTCCTCGCATTGTTTCAGCAGAAACTTCTGATGCAGGCTGTTGCTCACCTGCGGCAGCAGCATTGGTTAAATGCAACAGCAAAGCAATCACTCCAGTATCCCGCCGCATCTTTGAGAAGACTGATCTTAAGGCAGGTTTAGACTCTGCTTCGCCTAGATCAGCAAGCTGGTCGTGCCAAGGGGTGTAAAGCTTACGAGCATCCTCGCTCAAAATATACTTCTGCGGCTCGTACTCCGCGATTCTGGAGTATAGCCAAGTCATTAGTTCGTCAATGTTGTAGCTCCCGTCCGATTTGGGATAGCGGTTCAGTGTCCCTGGCATCCAACAAAACAGAAACCGCGCCCAGCACCCATTCTCATCAGCGTAGTCGCCCATAACGCGCCGAAGCACACCTGGCTGAATGCCGCCCGTGATGCTGTAGGCTTTCTGCGGTGCTGAATAACGAACACCAGAGCTGCCCATACCAACTCGGTTGACTTTTACTGGTCCACCATCACGTCCAGACAACAGATCTTCCATATCTGAGCCGCGACCGTTGCTGTATTGCCCCATCGACCGGAACAGCGCAACTAGCTCATCGAAATACCCCAGAAACCCTTGCTCTGGTTGATTGCACTGAATTCTGGCAATTGCTTCGCGGGTAGCATCCACTGTGTAGTATTCTCTGGGTTTAGGTGGCTCAGGCTCTTCCTCTTCTTCGGGTTCTTCCTCCTCTTTCCCTTTTTTTGAGTGTTTTTTACTTTGCTGCTTTAGTGCTGCGCGATATCCTTTTTCCTCCGCTTCATACTGCTCATCAGCCCGTCGCTGAAGGTTAAACAAACCCTGCAACAACATCTTTTGCGTCGGAGATTTCATGCCTCCGCTCTCGCAAATCAAGCAAGTGTAAATGATGGGTAAAGCTTGAAGGCTAGTAGGATGAATCAGTTCAAGGCTTGTTCCTACTTTTGCTAGGGAGGCAATGATAGGAAGTAGACTTGTCAGTACAGCAGCGTGAGAAGTCTCCAGCAAATCAGTAACTTTTGTCAGAGGTTCTGCCAATTCTGAACGCAAAAACTCACCAAGCGTTGGTTGGTAATCGCCTAGCTTCAGAAGGTTGTTAATTTCAACTGACTTCTCATCGGCTGATTCCTCTGCCTCAAGCTCTTCAAGCCTTGCCTCGTATGCTTTTCTGACAGTTAACCCATCTCTCCCTGACTCTTTAGCCAGATCATCTAAGTCTAGTTCGATCTCTGACGTTTTTAGTGATTGTGACCGTTTCGCCAGTTCGGTGATTCTGCTATCAAGCTCAGTTTTAGATAGCATTAACCGCTGCTTGGTCGGATGGTCGATGACTTTCCCAGCAGTAGGTTTTCCTTTCCTGGTTTCAGGCTTAGATTGCTGCCGCTCATCAAAGGGATTCACCCAACCGTCACGCTTTGCCATTGCACCCAAACTCCCAATGGCAATTCCGCTACGCTTGAACGATTTCCATTTCTTCTCGCATTCACCAGGCTTGTATTTGCTGCTCTGCTGACTCCACCTATCCCACTCAGTCAGCAGCGAATCAGAAACGCTGTGCAATGCCATGCCGACCGCTAACCAATCCTCGTAATCGTCTGCTCTGCTGGAGTGGAGCGCATCTAGATAAGACAGCGCCCAATCCTCGTCACTCCAACGCTCAAACGTGGGAGATTGCTGAGACGCAGAAGAATCAGGAGCATCTTTCAGCATTTGCTCAACCATCCACAATGGTGCTTCAGCGATCGTACATTCCCAAGGAGCTTGCCCAGACAACCAACGGTAAGCACCAGTCATCGGATGAGCGCCAGCTACAACAGATTGGCAACCGTTCCACCGAAACTCAATTTGCTCAGGCTTGCCGTCGCTATCCTTTGCACCAGTTTTCAACTTCTTGGTTGCGATCGCTCCCCAGTACTGCTCAGGCACACAGTAGATAAGCTGGTATCGTCCTGGTCTACCACTGGTTACACCAACGGTCTTTGGCAATTCGCCGGATAGTTTCTCTATCAGTGCGTCGCAACTGATTCCATCATGATCGAAGAACAACAGTCCGCCTGATGGTTCACCGCACAGAACTCCAATTGCCTTACAGCGCCCTGCTTTGATTTCTGCTGCAACAGCACGCTTACCTAATGGTGTGTTCTGCCAATTCTCTTGGTAAGGAGCTTTCTTACCGTCAACTGGCGTTAACGCCCAGTCGTTAGGCAATTTCTTCAAGTACTCAAGCAATGACAAAGGATTTAGACTAGGAGATGCTTGTACCATTACTGCACCTCCCCTTTGACGATTGCCTGAATCTGAACGAATTTGTCGCGCCTCAGCCATTTGACGAAGCGACGGCAATGACTGCAATCGAGCCGCCCAGCATGAGGCCCACTTCCAGGCAAAACCACTAGATCATGACTGCCGCAATACCGACATTCTCCAAGATCAACGCTGTCAGGCAGTTGAAAAATATCAGATTTGACAGAACGGGTCAGGTTGCTATCATTGAGTATAGATAGCTGACATTCGCTCCTATTTGCTGATAGGATTGGTTCAGTTTTCAACATTTAACCTCCGCCAGAGGGCATCTGGCACTAGTAGTGAATGGTTGGCTCTCTTGCTTTGCCGGCGTGGGGAGCCAATTGTTTTTTGGGCGTTATGCAACTAGTCCTGTTGCTTTGTGGACTGGAATTTTTTGTCTCTGTAACTGAGCGAAATCGTGAGCATAGGCTATTTCGAGTGCCTGAATGATCAGGCTGTTACGTTCTTCCCCTTTAGCGGCACATAGCGCTTCAAGATTTTCAAACAGTTCGTTTGGCAATCGAATTCCCGATGATCTTGACGACTTAGATCGTTTCCAAGCTTTCGCCTTTTGCATCATTGGATCTCCCGATACGGGCTTGAGGGTTGTACGCAACCCGACTATGCCCAAGTTTTCAAGAAAGTTACGCCTTTTTCATAAATTGATCGAGGCAAGTTAATAATAACCCGAAATCTCACGGTTGACAAATTGACACTCTGCATGTAGTAGAATACGATATAGTTTTTCAGGAGCTAGGCACTAGATGTAGCATCTTCGGAATCGATGCCGCCAAGCTCCTCGGCGGCTTTTGTATCTTTGGGCACTAACATTGATAGCACTAGCCCTGTAACTTGCCGAACTGCTTCAGCGTCAAGCTTGTCGAGTTCGTCCAATATTTCCTCTTCGGTCAATTCATCATTCGCCATTAGCTCTTCGGCTTTGCGAACTTGATCTTCAAAGCTGCTCATTTCTAACCTTGTGGAATCAGCCGCTCTAACAGACTAAGCAGCCGATCGATCTGTTCATCTCTCTTCTCAGACTGGCGTTTCAAATCCTGGAAGCCGAGCGTTACAAGGTTTCCCAGCTTTGTTATGCCTTCAGTCATTCTGCCTACCTGGTCTGTCAAAATTTCGACTGATTCAGATAGCCGATCCAAGCGTTCGGTAAGCCTGCGGTCGAGGGCCTCAATGCTGATGTCTGCTGGTTGCTGGTTAGTCATGGCGACCGCCCCTATTCAATAATTCCTTCGGATTTTGCCTTAGCAATCGCTTCCTTAATCAAGACCAGCACAAGATTGCTGATAGGACGATCGCTTGCCTTAGCTAGCTTTTCCAAATCATTTTTGATTTCTTCGTCAATGTAAACCGTCACTCGCGGCTTGTCACTGGGCATTCCGACATCAACATTTTCAAACACAGTCATAGTTTACCCCTTGTCAGCGTTGAACTTGTTCAGTGCAGTTGCGGTACATGTACCGTAGTGCTACCATGCTAGCATGACAGCCACAAATAGCCGCGATAGTCCATTTAGCGCCACTAGTGGCATCAACTTGAGATGACCTTGAGGGGCGACAAATAACTTCAGAACTTTTGCCTAGCAAGGATTTGACTGCATTTTCGATAGCGCTGAGTGTGCAGCCATAGAAAGCCACTCAACGCCACAAGTGACCACATAACGCCAGAGGAGCGTTTACCAATGACATCGACTTTGACCAAATCAAAAATTCCTGCCTTAACCTCTGCTAATCCGTTGCTTACTCCAGCAGCGGTAGACATTGGCAACCACGAAACTAAGCTGGCGATCGCCTCTGATGTAGCGGTAATCGAATCCGCTTATGCCGAAGTGATCAACGACTCGGAAGTGGGAGATATTGAAGATCTGAACCCTGGCAGCACCTTTGTCCGATACCTAAACGGCACCCGCGATGACCTAATCGGTAAGAAATGGTTAGCTGGGGGTGATGCCCGCGTGATGTTCCCCGAAACCTATCAGCGAGTAGTCGATTACCAGAACAACCAGGGCAAGGTACGGCTAGGGCTGCAACTGCTGCTGGCATCTATCGAGCCACCCAAAGTAGGCAACCGTTTAGAAATTGTCTTAACTGCCTCACTTCCTGATGTAGCGCTGCTCTCAGAAGCTTTCAAAGATGCCTTACTAGGGATTCATCACATTGAACGTAATGGCATCACCTTCACCGTCCTGATCACTGCCATCGAAGTCTATGAGGAAGGAACTGGGGCGTTCCTTTGGGGTCTGGCTCAAGGACTTTTTCCTCAAGGTTCTCAGGTTGCCACTGTGGACATCGGCGGCGGCACAGTCATCATTCAAGGCTTCACCGCCAAGGGTAAGCCCATTCCCAAAACTCGTGATGTGACTGAGCGGGGCGTGAATGATTTGGCGCTGGCGATTGCCCGTGATGACCGATTCAGAGCGTATTTAGGCAAACACGCAGATCCAAGCCTGGTTCTGGATGGCATTCGTGATGGGTCATTTAAGTACGGCGGTAAAGGTTTCAATTTCTCAAGCATCTATAGCGACCATCACCGCGTTTGGGTGCAGACGACCGTTGCTCCTGCGCTGCGGAAGCTTCAGGGCATTCAAGACCAGATTGCAGCCGTACTGCTGATTGGTGGTGGCTCGTTCTTAGTTCAAAGCATTGCTAAAGGCAGTATCCACCATTGCAGCACGGCTCAAACTGTTCACGTCCAAGGTTTGCTGATGCTAGCCCGTCGCCTTGCTATAGGAGGGTTGACCAATGGCTAAAGGACAGCGAGTTGTTGTACCTGCATCTCTTGTTCCGGCTGTCGAGGAAATTCAGAGCCGTGAGCTGCTGGATTCTTTTGGAGAAGCAGTTTCATGGGTGATCAGAGATTGGGTGAAATGTCGAATTGAGTGCCCTAGCCATTCATCTCAACCCAAAACTGAAGCTGCATCTTCCAAGGGTGTAGATCTTGATTCTGTTCTAAACGATTTAGTTTAGCCAGCCCGTCCCCGTCCAAAGTTTCGGGCTGGCATCACTCCCACTCACTTTCATTCATAGGAGATTTCTCAATCATGCCCAACAATGAGCTACTTGGGTATCAAGGCGCAACAGGTGACTTCTTTGATGACCTTCAAGAGCGTTATGGCGCAACACTTCAAGGCATCCACATTGACGAGAAGTTAATGATGCTTGCCAACATTTTCTACTCCCACATGATTGGCGGTACAGCAGAAGATGCTCTGAGCATTTTGGATGATGGCAACGACACTCCAGAACATATTGTCAGCATTCTGAACGGACTTGAGGAGTTTGACCCTGATTGCCAGTTTGCCTTCTGTGCAGCTGTTCTGGCACAAGTTCAAGAGTCCTACCGATTGCATAAGCAATTCACCAAACAGTTAACCAACGCAGGGGTAGAGGATTTATTAGCTGAGGAGGTTGCCGGAGTCATCGCGGCTGGCGGTGAACGCACAGACGAGCAAATTGCGCTTGTGAGCCAAGCCTGGGGGCAGGTAGTTGAATCAAATCCCCAATTGGCTAACCGAATCGAATTAATCATGACTGCCGAATAGCACTCGCCACCTAAGCCCCTAGCCACTGTTGGGGGCAGCTTTCACCTATCTGGAGATAACCCTAATGGACTTCAAAGATTACCAAGCTCAAAGCAAATCACATTGGATAAAGCGCAACCCCATTTCGTCAGCAGCGATCGCTCTCATGGTTTTGGCTGGTGCTGCTAACTACTCCACCATTAGCCAAAACATGCAGGCAACCGGACGAGTGCGCGAGAAGGCGATGGAGCACAGTGAGTTCAATCAGCAGCTTCAGGCAACTTCACTGTTTGTTGAGCAGCAAGCAGAGATTGCAGAACAGCGCTACAGCGAAGGCTGCGTCCTGGTCGTGGCATCTAACGACCCCACTAAGTTCACCTCATTAACTGAAGGTCAGCCTGTCCTGGACTCAGTGCGAAATGTTCCGCTACCTGCTGGCACCGTCGTTTGTGATGTCTTCGGAAACACGGCCCGCATCGTCTCACTGGACGGACAACCAGTCGCAAGCGAGTTCGCATACACAGGCAACAAACAGCTTGTGGATGATGCGATCGCCGCTTCCAATGCAGCAGACGCAGAAATCAATCAACCCAACATCGAATAGGAGATACGACTATGGCATTTGGACGTAAAGCAAAGAATACCAACAACGCCCCTGGCAACTATCAGACCGCACCCAGGCGCAGCAGATCCAACCCTTTCGGCAGCTCTGAGAACGTCTGGTTCCTACGCTTGATCTACTGGCTGGCGGCTTCTGTCGGGGTCGTGTTCGCAGCGTTCAACGTTCTTCCTTACGAGCGAGCGGTACGATACCTGTTTGGTACTGCGATCGCTGATTCAGGCATTCTCGAAGTCGTCAGCCGATTGCCCGTACTCAACGCCATAGCAGGGATGAGTCTTATTACTGCCTTCTGGATCATTGGCATCGTCTTCTGGGGGCTGCTCCAAATGATGGAGCTATTTGAGAAGTTCTTGAAGCGTAATCGCGCCTTTGTTGGAGCCACGATCGACGATGCGGAGACTCACTCAAAATACGCGATTCGTGAAACCGACGATCCACTGCTGGCAGGGCTGAAGCGCCTTTACAATCGGCTTCCCCTACGAACGCTGAGGGATGCACGGAGAGCGAAGCTAGTTGCCTACAGCGTTGACTTGCTTATCTGCATCTGGGTCTATCCACCTACTGACGGAGGTTTTGGCAGGTTGATGATTGTCCTTTTGACAGGGCAATGGAGCCTGATCGACTGGGGCAACGTTATCGCGCTTCTAGCAACGTTGTTCATCGTTGAAATTGTGGTTGACATTCTGTTCTGGATCAGCGACCTAATCCGCTTCGTGAAGGTCGGAGTACAACAGCCTCAGTAATCTTTTGGGCATTGCAGGAACTCCCTGCAACGCCCTCTACACATAGTTTTGGGCTTACCAAATGACAAACTTTAACCGTTCTGCAATTCAACGCACGGCTCACGATTGGCTAGCGATCGCTGACGAGGCAAACGACAAATCGGGCAACCCTACCTTGACTGCAACCGCTGGCGTGATCGGCGGTCTAGCCTTTGCCAGCCTCACTGCCTCGCCCCTGGTCGCTGCCGTCCCGATTTGTTGGGGCATGTGGCAGGCATGGCAAATCAATGAGCGCAAAGCCAAAAATGATGAAGCGATCGCCGCTGGGTGCGTTGCTTCAATCCTCTCGAATGAAGCGTTTCACCAGTTTCGAGCGCAGGCAGGAGACGAGGCAGTTTACGATCAACTTGACTGGGCTGAAAGCGAAGGCTTACCCCTTAGCCGTGACGCTCAAGACTTCCTTGTCTGGTATCGCCAATTCAAGCAACCACAGCCGCAACTGCCTGCTGCCGAGACTACTGAAGCTGCTGGCGAGTTGCCCGCTGCTGTGGGATCTAACACTCGCTTGAATGCCGTCGAAACAACTGCAACACCTGTAGACGAGACAACAGAGGCGCTAGAGCAAATCTTTGAACTGCCAGATGAATCAGTGGAGCCGCAGACACAGACAAGTGCAATCGCCACAGTTCGCCCTGCTGCCGCCGTCACGAGCGACCTGGTAGAAATGATGTCTCGTCAACTGAAATCGACCATCATCGCGGCTCCACCTCGCACAGGCAAGGGCGTTCTGGTAGCCAATGCAGGTAGACGGCTGCTGAAGTATCGCCCCGATGTAGAAATCTGGTTGGTCGATCCAAAAAATGAACCCAGCGAGGCTCACTACTGGTCCTTTGTTGATCTGGACAAGCGGCTACACTTCGACCTGCGAGATTTCAGCATAGATGTGGCCCGCGTCGAAGGTTTGCTAGAGGAATTCCAGCAGCGGTTCAATGCTTCTACGGCTGCAACCAAGCTGCTGATCGTGGATGAGTTTGTGTCTCTCAACAAAATGCTAGACAGCAAAGTGATGGGGCTACTCAAGTCCCGCCTGGTCGCAATCAGTTCATCTGGCGAGACTGGCACGGATGGAAAGGGGCGATTCACTTGGATTGTGACCCAATCGCCCAATGCAACCGACATTGGCTTTGGAACTAAGTCTTTGCGCTCCAGCTTCAGCAGTGTGCTGCTATTCAGTAGTCAGACCGCCTCCATTGTTGATAGCGCTGTCGGTACTGGCTTCTGCCCCAAACTGGAGACAGCAGCAAGACACAAACTGCTTGCCCCTACAGGCAGGGCGTTCTACTACAGCAGGGGCGATCGCTGGGCTGCATTGCCAAAGTATGAAACTGAATTTCCAGCAGGTGAAACGTCGAGACTGAGCCATCCTTTTAGCTATCAACAGGACGATGAATACCAGAAGGAACAGTTCAACTTCAATGCTGAAGCAATCGATTTAGAGGCACTAGCAAGCTTGTTTGAAGAGGTGATTGACGAGCCTGAATCAGAATCAAATGATTTACCTGGTGAAGCAATCGCCATCCACGAATATGCACTTAAGCAGTCTGACGAGTGGGTGAAAGTTCGGGACATTCAACGGGCAAGTTTAGCAGCGCTAAAAGGGTGTAGCGTGGAGCAGATCAGGGAATTAATTCTACTACTTGAAAAGCATCATAAAGGTGATGCAGACGACGACAGCCCGACAGCTTACAAGCCATTCAGATAGCCCCTAAAACGGCTCTATCCGACACCCGACAGCATTTACCCGACACCCGACAGTTTACCCGACAGATTGCTGAAACCCTTGACTGGTACACCCGACAGACTACCCGACAATCTTTTGCCGCTGTCGGGTAGCTACCCGACACCCGACAGCACCCGACAGTCTATCCGACAACTTTTGAGCAGCACCCGACAGTGCTGAAAAGGCAAAACCCCTTGCTACAAAAGCAGGGGGTTTCTATTGGAAAACGTCTTAATTCCCTTGGATTCGCTTTACAGGTAACAACAACTCTGACTCAATTTGTTGTCGCACATCCCTTTCCACATAGCTGCTGTTAAGACAAGTGATCAGTAACTGATGAGCTTTGTAGTACTGCTCCAATTGTTCTCTCTGTTTGTCGTTGAACTGCCAATCCTGCCCAATATCACGATCCTCAATCATTACTTTTCTTAGTTGCTCAGTCCAATTCTGTCCTTTAGTTTGTCGCCATTGGTTGAGTTGCTTCCAGCTTCTATTTGAGGCTTTTGGTAGCTGTTTCTGAAGCTCTCTCAGTTTGCGCTGCAATTTTTGGTTGCTGGTGAGAGCGAGAGCGAGGGTGAGGGTAAGGGCAAGATGACGAGGATAGTTGTAGGCGAGGTCGCGATCGATGGGGAGATCGGGTTCGTCGTCCCGATCGGAGATATCAGTGTGAGCGAGGACACTGTTGTGGGCAAGGAGGCGATCGAGAGTGCGATCGAGGGTATGGTCGAGGTCGAGGTCGAGAGCAAGAGAGCGGGGAGAATTCAAGATATGGTTGAGGTCGAAGTCGAGAGTGCGGTTGAGTCTGAAGGTATGGTCGAAATCGAGAGTGCGGTTGAGTCTGAAGGTATGGTCGAGGTCGCGGGCAAGGTCACGATCGAGGTTGCGGGTGAGAGCACACTCGCGGTTAAAGTCGACTCTTATGGTAGGGGAGAGGTTGCTGTCATGGTTACTTATAAGCTCCATGTTGGACAAACAGATGAGTCTCTCGATACGGGCTATAGCATGGTCAAAGTAGAAAGCTCGAATTGCAGCAGGTTTATAAGGTGCCTCCACGGAACGGGCTTTTTGCTCTATCCAGATGAGAAATTCCTGTAATTTCTCATCCTCAGCTAACGTCTGATCAATCTGTTGCTTCATCATAGTTAGCAGGTGAGCCGCATTATCCATTCGCTCTGCCACCAGAAGGAAGACTTCTCGCCAGCGATTTTCATTGATATGTCCGACTAACTTCTGGAGTGCAGATTGCTGGACAGCGGGATCAGAAGCATCCAGGATATTCTTTGCGGTGAAGTATTCATGGAAGGTTAGGTGTGAAAAGGAGTAGATACCCGTAGCTCGTTCCGTCAATAGTCCGTGTTGCGACTCAACTGATTTCAGCACCGCATAGCTATCTACTAACAACGTTTCTGGGTCAGTTCTAGCATCAGGCAGATTCTGAATGTACTGCCCAATGAGTTGTTTTGCTAGGTGTTCTCGAAAAAAATAATCTCCACGTTCAAAGGTGTAGCGTGCCAATTGTCCCAACATGCTTTCCTTGCGTTTGATGGGCAGGCGTCGATAGACCTCCTCCCGCTTAATCCGTCGCTGTCCATCCCACTTACTCAGCAGCACATGCAGCGCTCGCTCATACAGTTCTGCTCGTCCTTGGGGAAACTCAGCGGATTGTTCAAACTCCAAACACAGCAGCGTCAATAGCAATGGATTTGCTGCTAGTTCTTTAATCGGTTCGCAAGCTTTTAATGCTTCCCAGAAGAGCTTGGCAACCTCCGAATTTCCTTCCTTGTCCAGGTTGTCTGGCTCCCTAGACTTGAACCATTTATCTGCAAAATCTAGAATCTGCTCATCACTGAAATCGGCCATCTCCACATCCGTAAACTGCTGAAACACGTATTCTCGCGCCGCAATTCGGCAAGTGATAACAATGTAGGAGGCTTCATAACGCTCAGTAAATTCCCGAATGTCACGTAGTATCCGATCATGATCTTTCTCCGGCACCTCATCTAACCCATCGAGAAGCACTAGCGCCCGACCTTGATAGAGGAGGCGATCGACTTCATCCATTGGTAACTTGGGTGCAAAATAATGAGCAATAAAATTCAGCAAAGCTGGCTGGTTGATGGTTTCAGCAAACTCCTTCAATGTGACGAACATAGGAACCTGTCCTGCCAGAAAGGTTCCCTGATTGCACAAGATAGCTAGCCGCTTGAGAAAAGTAGTTTTACCCGCCCCTGGTCGTCCCAGAATCATCAATTGCTTCTGTTGCTGCACGGCTTCCAGTCCATCAACCCGCTGCTCACGCACCTGTCCCAACAAGAAGCGGTCAAAATTCTCCGGAGTGCATCCCTGCATCAACTCATTTAGTTCTCGTCGGGTTCTACCGGTAATTTTTTCCAAAATATTGACATCGGTATAAATTACGCCCATGTCAATCCGCTGCTGCATGTCCAGCACCTTCATCCAGCCACAGCGTTTGTCTATGTCCGTTCTTCCCTGCTCCCGTGCTTGTTGCACCAGTAGGTCTAATTCGCTGGAGGTGAGAGTTGTTTCAGAAAGCTGCGGAGGCTTATCTGCATTACTTCTCTCCAGTCCCCCAATCTCCTCCCAATTCAATCCAAGTTGCTCACACAGTTTCTGAAAATTGGAGACTGAGAGTGCTTTTCCCCCGAAAAACTTCTGCGCTAAGCTGCGTGACACACCTGCGAAATCAGCGATTTCCTGGGCAGTTCTCCCACTGATGCGTCGTTTTTCCTCAATCTGCTTTAGTCCTTCTAGGGTTGCTGCAACCGATCGCTTTGCCCGTTCTGTCATATATCCATTACCAGGAAATCTGAGCCGATTGTAACCACGTCACCAAAGGTTGTACAAAAGATCAACAAAAGTTCTACAAGCTAGAACCATCGTCTGAACAGGGCTTCAAGAATTTGGCTTCACACTAAAAGTGTTGTTTAGAGTGAATCAATGTCCATGACACACAGCGTTATTCCCCAGCCCAACCAACCTGAAGCCAATATCCTACAAGAACGCATTCGACAGGCCCGTTGGAGTTTCAATAACTCTCTTGCGTTCACAAGCCTTAGTGCGGTTGTTACTATAGCGGGTGTAATTCTCCTCCTCTCCGGGCGCATTTCCCAAGGCAGCTATGCCACTCTTGGGGGCATGACCTCTACTGCTGTTGGTCATCGCTGTATTCAACTCTCCCGCGAAGCCAACGATCGTCTCGATCGCCTCACTCAGCAACAGGATAATGAACCCCAGAAGTATGACATCTAAGTTGGATGGGAGTGAGCGATCGCCCCTACTCCACCAAAACATCAACGTGTGGGTTCCCCTCACTGTCGTACCAGAAGCCCTGGCTCTTAAAGTACTGGATGCCAGCGCAGGGAATGCCGCATCAGGACAGCGGCGATCGCGCAAGGAATTAAAACTCGTTTCCATCGCATGTTCATAGCAAAGGCACCTTAACGATGTGGTTAGGGTGCCCAGATTGAAGCATAGCGACCGCTCTTGTAAGTTATGTGGCTGGAATAGTTTTGCCCAACTGTTTTGCTAGTTCGAGAAACCTTGCACAATCCTCTGATGGTTTGCTCTGTGTCATTGAAAATAGGGGCTTAGGATGAGCGTCGATTCGTTCCAAGCATCCTTCCCTGCTAAGAAATCGTGTAAACCGTTGGGCGACGAGAAGGGAAACGCCAGCGCCGTTAGCTAACTGGTCGTTCGATACCCAACTTCCCGACTCTAGAATTTGCAGCATTTTGAAGTGACCGATAGTTGGCTTTTTCATAGACGCTCCTTAGCCTCCCGATAGATACTGATCGCCCCCTCAATCCAACCTTTAAGGTAAGGCTCCTCATCAGGCTTTCCGTTGTCCCAGTCGCCCTCTAGATATTCCTCCTTAATTGAATCGAAAAGCTCGCTGCTGTAGAACTCGCGGGACAAGTTGATATTCATTCCGTCGTAGTCTGTATACTCCAACGTCTCCAGGAACTTGAAATCGCGTAGAGAGAGGTTAATTGCGCCCCTTCTTCCGTCTTCGATCCCCTGAGAGTGCCAATTCTCTGCTGCTTCTTCCATCTCCAACCGTAACCTTTCGACTAGCTTATCCATGCCTGAAATCTCCTTTCGATTAATTTCTTCCATTGCAACAGCTCGCTCGATCGCCTTTTGACAGATACCAGAGACGCTGCCGATCGAATCCTTGACGAGCTGCAAGCGGTTGTACAACGCTTCCGGTAAAGTAATGTGTGTGCGGATAGCCACTTTCCCATGAATGATCAGTTATAGGCACACTATAACATTGCTTTCTCAAAAAACTAGAAGTAGTGTGACTATATTATGTCAAAGCAAAATCAGTGGGCTTGATCTAGATGTTGGCTTTGGAGCAACAGGCGAACGAACCAAAAAAATGCCCTGACCGGAGCCAGGGCACTTCTCACACCTACTGATGTCTAACAGATCCCTAATCCGAACCACTCGCCTTCACATCGACTGCATTCTTTTGCTGAGGTTCAACCTGTTCAATCGGCTCCAGCTTCTTAGAAAGTTCAAACACGTTATTTGTGAAATCGGTTGCAGTAGCAACGGCACCACCAAGTCCAACAACAATTGCCAGCAGTGCTGCAAGGCGAGTTCTAATTTGATTCGGCTTGCGTTTCTCAGGGTGCTGTAAATCGTCTTCGAGACCATCCAGATGCACATTCGCCTCTTTCTGTTTCTCCGTTGGGAAGGTTTCTGCCATGTCTCGTAGGGATTGAATCAGAGCAGCAATCTCATTTAGGTTTGCACCGATGTATTGTTTGGCTTGCTGAGATGCTTGGTCTTGCATCTTGTTGGCAAGGTTCCCTACGTTGCCATGCACGGTTGTGTTGTAGCTCTCTGAACTCGAATGATTTTCTGCCACAGCTTTTGCCTCAACCGTGATGGGTCTAATAGCTAACAATCTAGCAATCTCATTCATATTGACGCTTTCTCGTCGATAACTTTCAATCTCGTAATCCTTCGCTTGCAGTTGAACACGATATTGCGTCTCAACAACCTGAAGCTTAGCTTCATAGGTCTCCTTTACGGCACGTTCGACCGCTCCTTTATCTACGTCAGGAGGCACTTCTAATTGAACAACGAACGCACCACCAGCTTTTCTTCCAATGGTTTGGATAGAAAGTTCATCACCATATTGGATTTGCAGATCATGGAGTGAGGCAAGAAAAGCCCTCCAATCAATACCATCGTTGAAAAACAGCTCTACCGACTCCAAAATGACTTGATAGCGTTTGCTGAATTCGTCTGGAGCAAAAATTTGGTTGGGGTTGTGGGGGCGGCGATCGGTAAACTGTCCCTCCACATAGTCGTAACGAGTGAAAATGTACTCGCAGATAACCTCTTGTAGGTTGGTGCGAGAGTTAATGTTCCAGTCTTCAACACAAACCCCTGTTAGTGTAGCTGTACTGAGATTTGTACCTAAAGCTTGAGATGCTACGAGGATGGCATCGCTGAGATTGGCACCGTTGAGATTGGCACCGTTGAGGTTGGCATTACTGAGGTCGGCATTACTGAGGTCGGCATTACTGAGGTCGGCATTACTGAGGTCGGCATTACTGAGGTCGGCATTACTGAGGTCGGTACTGTTGAGATTGGCACCACGGAGGTTGGCATCGCTGAGGTCGGTACCGTTGAGATCAGCATCGCTGAGGTTGGCACCACGGAGGTTGGCATATCTGAGAATGGCAGTTCTGAGGTTGGCAGCTCTGAGGTTGGCAGCTCTGAGAATGGCACCATTGAGGTCAGCACCAATGAGGTCAGCACCACTAAGATTGGCACCGAGGAGGTTGGCATTGCTGAGGTTAGCATTGCTGAGGTCAGCACCACTGAGGTCGGTACCGATGAGATTGGCACCGATGAGGTCAATCTCTAGAAGGTGGTTATTCTTCCTCCACCGATTCCACTCCTCTACTCCTTGCCTTAGTCGATCGAGCTGTTCTTGTTTCGCCATTGACCTCTACTGTCAACCCTACACTCCTTGATTCAGCATCTTAAAGCGCGGCTCCGCATACATTTGTAACCAGAATCTCAAGCCGCGCTCGCCCTCTTCCAACTGCTTCTCTACCACCTTTAGGCAGCGCTGAGGCTCATTCAAGCTTCTGCACCTAAAAATTCTGAGTCGATTGTAGCTTCCCCTTCACCGGATTCCCTCTACTAGTTGTGAATGGAGAACTGGCTATACTTCCCTAAACAAAAACATGCCCAAACCAAGAACGAGCGTAACCCTTACTCCAGTCGGCTCTTTTGAAGAATTGGCTGTAGGAGATTTAATCGTCTTTCAGGGGCGGCTCTACCGAATTTTCAACATTCCCAAAACATACAACCCGGAGAGTCCATCTTTGCAAATGGAAGTACTACACGGACAGCCAGACGACACGAAGGAGGGGTGGCGCTATTTGACTACTCTTATGCAAGCTAGTGCCCTCAAGCTTGTTCTTTCTTAGGCTGTTGAATGCTCTCGATCGCTTTGGGCATCTCGTTCAGAATGAACTCTATCAACGCCTGATTCGGCTGAATTCTATAGCCTCTTTGCGTCGAAAGCTCGTCAGCGTAAGCATGAATCAAGTCGATTGCTATTTGATTAGTGATCCGGGGTCGTGACAATTGCTTTTCAGTCATGTTGATTGCACCTAAATTTTGATGAACTAGAAAATGCTTATAGAACCAGGTACAGACCGCTAGAATCCTCTGGAGAAGCATGGAGATATACAGCAGTCGTGTCTAGCCTAGAATGCCCAAGCGATTTCTGCACTAGGTTTAGAGCGGCTCCACGCTTAAGGCTATGGGAAGCATGAGCATGGCGTAACCAGTGCGGCGAAACTGCTTTGTCTATACCAGCTTGATCTGCTGCCTTAGCTACGATTCGGTTAATCTGCGCTCTGGTCAAGCCGTTACCTTTGCGGCTGGGGAACACTGCATCTTTGAGCGATCGCCCCTGCCGCAACTGCAACACTTCACCCCACAGTTCAGCGCTGAGCAGAATTGTTCTAGTCTTGTCACCTTTACCGTGAATGGTCAGTTCGCCCTTACCGTCGTCCCAGGTCTTGCAGCTCTGCCAGGTTAGGCTAACCAGCTCGGAGACTCTACAGCCAGTGGCATAGAGAAACTTCAGGATGAGGCGATCGCGCTCACTGCCCTTAAAGCTGTGAATCATTCGCTGTATCTGAGATTCAGTTAGGATGCGCTCCGATAGGCGATCGGCTCCTTTCCTAACCTTGAACGGCTTGGCCGCATTAACAGCGAGTGCCCCCAGGTCATGCCCGTACTTCATTAGCGACTTGACTGCATTCATCCGACGCTTAACCGTGCCTTCGCTGTACCCCTGCTGTTTCAATGCTGCGTCAAAAGCTTGGACATCATTGAGCGTCACAGCTTGCAGCGCTTTACCTTCTAGGAAGGCTAGAAAATATTCTATATCGCGTCTATACGCTTGCTGAGTGTTGGCAGATTTGCCGTGCAGCCAGAGGTCTATCAATTGCTGGTCACTCCCTACAGTGGCGATCGATGCAATCTGAATACTGCCCATCTCTGCCAACATACATTTGCCCTACCTTGAATTGAATTGGTTCGCAACGCTAACAACGGGCTACTCCCTACGGCTGCCGAGAAAACATTGCCATAGCTCCATCGAAGGCAGATTGCATGTTGGCGTTTCGTTGCACCTCTTTCTCTGTTGCAAGGTGCGAGTCAATTTTTGCTCTTAGCTTGCGAAAGTCATCAAAAGAAAAATTCCGCTCCAATAAACGCTCAAAAGCATCCTGAGCATTTTCATCCAATCGGCGCGTCTCCTCCTCAGCAACTTGCTGCTTAAGTTTTGCCAAGTCTTCGGCACTAACATTGGTCAAGTTGATGTCCATTCCAATCTCCTAAATTAAACGTGAGTACTCCTAGCAGCGATCGCCTAAAACCAAGCCTGAAGTTAACTTTCCGGCTTGAACACTTTAATAGGAATACGTACCATCTTTTGTTCTTCTGGTGGTTTTGACACTTGGACAAGAATGCGTACCATCTTTTGTTCCTTTGGTGGTTTTGACACCTGGACAGCAATACGTACCATCTTTTGTTCTTCTGGTGGTTTTGACACTTGGACAGGAATACGTATCATCTTTGGTTTCTCTGGTGCTTTTGACACCTGGACAGCAATACGCACCGTTTTTGGCTTTTCTTCTTTGAGTTTTTGCTCAAGCTGGTTGGTCTGATTAGCGGGTAATTGGGCTTGATCGTTGTCCACTATAAAAACTCCAATTAGACATAACAGAACTTATGCATACATTTAGTCTAGCCCAAATCTATACGATTGTCTATACTTTAGTCTATACAAAATTGACTATACAGCAGGATAGACTAGGTATAGACGAAAAACTATACTTCAATGCTTTATGGCAGATACTAAGCTAGCAACATTCAAATGTGATGCTGACGTTTGGGAGGCATTCAAGGCTAAAGCTGAGGCGAATAAAACAAACGCCTCAGCTCTGCTTAAGAAATTCATCAGTTCCTATCTAGATGGACGTATAGACCTGAGCCAGGACGAGGTAAAGCATCTAGACATTTCCACAATCGCTACCAAGGATGAGCTGGCAGCATTGCGGCAGGAACTGTTGGAGGCGATTGAGAGGAAGTTTGCAGCCTGATGGCAATGGCTCACTTTTGCTGCATGAGACAGACCACTCTACTTAGAGAGAACAGCTTCAAGGGTTAGGGTGACGCTCCGGGATATTCTGAGCAGGCTTGAAGTGGAGGAGGAGCCGCAGGCAACAATTAAAGTGCTGTTGGCAAGATTGGGGACGATCGCCTGCTTTTACCGCAATTTATGATCATTGAATTTAGGGGATTACAAAGCTACTACTGAAGGAAAAATCTAAGGGTAGGAATTAAGCTCTATGAACAGCCCCTCAGATGAGTTGACAGCCATCTGGCAGGAGCTAGAGCAACATCGTTGTCTTTACGTCCTTATGTCCTAAAAGTTTCTGTACCGTGCATTGGAGCGAACTACATTGATGTGCCTCAACAAACGGAATAACTCTTCTGGTGCAGCGAATTGACCAAAGCCGCTTGTGGTTGCTTATTCTCACGACTTCGGCAGGTACGTAATCAGAAGGCAATTGGTGGGATGTAATAGGCAAGACTCAGGCGGAGACTACTGCCCAATTCAAGCCAGATGAGTACCAGGCTTACTTTCTGTGTTTGATGATCCGGGATAGCTATCTGTGAGTCAGAATCAAGAATAGGTGAGAATACTGAGCATTAGCCCTTAATTTGCCCAAGCTTCACAATTTCAGGAGTCGTGATATGTCTAGATTGCTGGTGACGCAGTACCAAGCAGAAGTCGAAGAAATCGTTCGCTATGGGGGTTCTAAAAAGGAAACCAGTATTCGCAGTCCCTTTGAGCGCTTGTTGAATGGCTACTGCAAGCCCCGCAACTATCTACTGATCCCAGAATTGGACTTTAAGACCAGGTTCAATACAACAGTTTTTCCCGATGGCACGGTGAAGGATGCCATTCGGCTGGAGCATGGCTGGTGGGAGAGCAAAGACCAGTACGACAAGCTCGACGAAGAAATTGAGAAGAAACTGGCGAAGGGCTATCCCGATGAAAATATCCTGTTTGAAGACTCCCAAACTGCGGTACTGATTCAGCGCAGTCGAGAGCATCTGCGCGTTTCTATGCGGGACGCGGCAGCGTTGGATGAGCTGATCAATGCCTTTGTAGATTACGAACGCCCTGAAGTACGTGACTTTCGAGCGGCAATCGTCAAGTTTAAAGAAGATGTCCCACACATTTTGGAGGCTTTGCGAAGCATTATTGCTCAGCAGGAGGAGAGTAATACCCAATTTAAAGAACGCCGCAACACTTTTCTACAGGTTTGCCGCCAATCAATCAACCCGGAGATTGAGATCTTCGATATTCATGAAATGTTGATTCAGCACATTCTTACAGAGGATATTTTCACTAATATTTTCCATGAGTCGCAGTTTCACCGCGAAAACAATATCGCGCGAGAATTGTCGGAAATGATCAACACCTTTTTTACTGGAGCTACCCGCAAAAACACGCTCAAGAGCATCGAACACTACTATGCGGTAATTCGTCGTCATTCGGGAAACATTGCCAATCACCACGAGAAGCAGAAGTTTTTAAAGGCAGTTTACGAGAACTTCTACAAAGCCTATAACCCCAAAGCGGCGGATCGGTTAGGAATAGTCTACACGCCGAATGAAATTGTCCGCTTCATGATTGAAAGTGCAGAGTACCTGACCCACAAACACTTTGGCAAGCTATTGAGTGATCCAGGGGTAGAGATTCTTGACCCTTGCACGGGGACGGGCACATATGTGACGGAACTGATCGAATATTTGCCTGCGGATAAGCTAGAGCACAAATATAAAAACGAAATTCACTGCAATGAAGTGGCAATTTTGCCCTATTACATCGCTAATTTGAATATTGAGTTTACCTATCAGCAAAAGATGGGTAAATATGAGGAGTTTAAAAATATTTGCTTGGTGGATACACTGGAGCACTGCGGATTTGAAGGAAAGCAGTTTGACTTGTTTGCGATGTCTGTTCAAAATACAGAACGAATTCAGGAGCAGAATAAAGGAATTATCTCTGTAATTATTGGGAATCCACCATATAACGCAAATCAAGAAAATGAAAATGATAATAACAAAGATCGCTCTTATGATGAGGTAGATCGTCGGATTAAAGAAACATATATCAAGGAAAGTCAGGCTCAAAAGATGAAGCTTTCCGATCCATATAGTCGTTTCTTTAGATGGGCATCTGATCGACTTGACGAAAATGGGATTTTAGCATTTATATCAAACTCCTCCTTTGTCGATAGAAGAGGATTTGATGGATTTCGAAAGAGTTTGTCTAAAGAATTTGAAACAATTTATGTGATTGATTTAGGAGGAGATAGTCGGTCAAATCCTAAACTATCAGGAACAACGCATAATGTCTTTGGTATTCGGGCAGGAGTTGCAATCAGCTTTTTAATCAAAAAAGCTTCTATCCGCAATTCAGAATTCTGTAGAATTTTTTATTCTCGGAGAGATGAGCTTGAAAAAGCGGAAGATAAACTATCTTTTTTACGAAATAGCAAATTTGATCAAATATCTTTTAGTCATATCCAGCCTGACAAAGATGGCTATTGGATTAACTTGGTAGATAATAATTTTGATGATTTGATACAGCTAGCAAGTAAGTCAACAAAAATCTCCGGGAATGATGAAGGTGCTGTCTTTAAACTCTATTCTTTAGGTAGCGTTACTAATAGAGATGAATGGGTTTATGACTTTAATTGCAAATCATTAGAATCAAAATCAGCTTTTTTCTTTGAAGTATACGAAAAGGAAAGGAAGAGGTGGAATTCTTCTGACAAGAAAGCTAAAGTAAACGATTTTGTAGATCGTTCTATTAAATGGACTTCGGAACTTGAAAATTATTTGAAGAGAAATACTGAACTAAGGTTCGATAGACAATATTTAAGGAGAGCAATTTATCGACCTTATGTTAAAAAATATTTTTACTACGACCGAATCGTAGTGCATCGTCCTTATCAAATGCCTCAAATCTTCCCAATTCTAGGAGATGAAGGTGACAACTTAGGTATTTTCTTTAGTGATACTGCTGCCCGTGCCCCTTTCAGTGCTCTAGCTGTTAATTCTGTTGCTGAATTGCACCTATGTGCCAGCACAGATGGCTTTCAATGCCTTCCCCTCTATTACTACAAAGACGGAAACCGCATCGACAACATCACCGACTGGGGCTTAACCAAATTCCAAACTCACTACACCGATCCCACCATCACCAAAGAAACTATCTTCCACTACACTTACGCCGTTCTCCACCATCCCGCCTACCGCACTAAATACGAACTCAACCTTAAACGCAAGTTTCCCCGCCTACCTTTCTATGCCAATTTCCATCAATGGGCAACCTGGGGCAAAGCGTTGATGAATTTGCACCTGAATTATGAAACCATTGAACCTTATGGATTACGACGGGTTGATACGAGTACTACAAAGGCAACTAGTGACTCGTCCCTACAGGGTACACTGCTTTCCACCAATGTACCTGACCCATCTAAACCTATCAAACGCACTGTCCCAAAAACAAAATTAGAGGCACACCCAAACGAAGGCAAAATCATTCTTGATACCGAAACCACCCTGGAAGGTGTCCCCAAGATTGCCTGGAACTACAAACTCGGCAATCGCTCTGCTCTGGAATGGATTCTTGACCAATACAAAGAAAAGACTCCCAAAGACCCTACGATTGCCCAACTCTTCAACACCTACAAATTCGCCGACTACAAAGAACACGTCATCGACCTGCTGCAACGGGTTTGCACCGTCAGCGTCAAAACAATGGAAATTATTCAACACATGCCAACGGAGTGTTGATTCATTGGATCAATGAATCAACACTTGAACATTAGGAGCCGAACCCTGGCCACGACACAGGCACCTCATGAATCAATCTATGCATCAATTAACGAAGATGCTAGACATTCTTCAGCTGTTTAAAACTTGAGCAATCAATGGGGGCACAATACAGCAGAGCGAACCCTGCCATTAGAGCTGCTTTATCAAAATGTTAGTAGCCATCAAACAAACTGGAGAGCGTGTTCGAGCTGATACCTACAAAACAGCTCATGAAATTAGGCTGAAGTATCCTTTAGGTAGCCTACTATGTCCTCTTTGCAAAGGAGGAGTGTTTGCACGAGGACGTAAAGGGTTTGTGCTGCACTTTGTCCATCAACACACTTGTACAAGCAGTATCGTTCGACATCCCGAATCTCCTGAGCATGAGGAAGGCAAGATGCAAATTGCCAAATTCCTGGAAAAGCAGATTCTTAAGGATGGGCAAGGACTTGCAACCATCGAGATCGAATACTTGCTCCCTAATTGTGGGGAACATGGACGAATTGCTGATGTTGCAGTGGTTTATAAGAACAACAATCTTCTAATCGCCGAATGTCAGTTATCTCGAATTACCCCTGATGAACTCGAACAGCGAACACGAGATTACCACTCCATTGGAGCAGATGTCCTCTGGTTCCTCGGCAAAGATGCAGATACATCTGATAACCGAACCTGGCTCCGTTCAGTGTTTGGTGCAGTCGGACGGATTGAGTTCAAGTACGACTCAGATTAAAGGGCTACAAAATTGCCTTCTTTCACTAGAAGAACCTCTAACCTCTTGCTCCGTTCAAGAGGAAACAATCAACTTTCAGCTCAACCAGTCCGGACTAAAAGTAGCAACTATTAAGCTGAACAAATTGGAGAAATGTTCCTTTGAACTGGAAAGGGGTACTTCTAGGCTTATTGAATTTTCTCCCAATGTAAGCGTACAGTTTGAAGACTTCTCCCTTCTGCTACCAGGAGATCTTGTTACTCGTATGGGACGAAATGGTTGGCGTGGGCGGGTAGTGGAAGTAGAAATCAACTCTGTCCTTGTACACTGGGTTGGGGATCGACGCCCAAATTGGATTGATCGAGTTGAGATTTATCCATTAGATGCCGCAGGAAATCCACGTCTTCCTGGCAGACCAGACCATCCACAAGTTATTGCTCGCAGAGCAAGGATTACTCTCGCAAACAAGCGGCTTCCTGGAATTTAATCTATTAGGCAAAACAAAGATAGTGTCTCGATACGTTGTAGTGGCTCATGCTTCCAAGCTTGGAGGCAAAGCAGATGAAGTGAAGCTTCCCAACGCCTATCAGCATCTGTGATCGGAACAATAGCTGTAGCTTCGGTGAACGCTAACAACTATTCCTTTCAGTTCTATTTCCTCAGGACTTACCTTGAGAACTGGATATGCAGGGTTAGCAGGCTTAAGGTGAACCAATTCACCATCAAACTCAACATATTTGAGGGTTGCTCCACTTCCTTCCACCCAAACGACAGCGATCGCATCTCGCCTTAATGCCCATAAATCTGGGTTGGGTCGTATGACAACCAAATCTCCTTCACAAATATGAGCATTGATCATGCTGTCTCCACACACCTTTAGAGCGTAAAGCTCGGACCTATAGGGCACTCCTGGTAACTCCACTCGTTCCACCATATCTGTTGGATGCTCAACGACGAGTCCGGCTTGAATAGCTCCCAAAACAGGGATACCTCGAACTAGTACCTGGCACGTGCGTGCTTGTCCTTGCTTCCAAGCAATGTAACCCTTCTGCTGCAAGCTGTTTAGTCTAGTCTGAAGCTTGGAGCGTGATCGCTCTCCTGTTGCCGTTTCTAGTTCTCGAATAGAAGGAGAGTAATTATGAGTATCCCAGTAGTCCCTAATGCTATCGAACAGGCATTGTTCGTCTGGTAGGAGAGGAAACATCTAGCTTGCTAAGTATAGTACATAAGAACTATATAAAAGAACACATGTACTTTCAAGCTCTTCTTTCAACAAACAAAAATCTAGAGCAGAGCTTTAACCATCAAGCATCTGATTTTCCGGTTGCCAGCTTCCTTCATAACAAAATTCTTACGGAGTCCTCAAACGTTCTCGCCGATCTTTTCCGTAACTTGGGTATCATTCCGGCAAAGCACTTCGATTTGCCAAATGCATAACCTACCCAGAGGCGTTCACCACGATCGCCAACCATCAATCAAACCACAAGTGAGCTATCAAAACCGCAAACATACAATGACAGGAGCAAGACCACCTACACCCGAAGAATTCGCCCAATTTAAGGCTGAGGATGCAGCTAAGAAGACTGAAAAGGATGCAGTTACCCAAAAGGCGATCGCTGCTGCTCAAGCTGCGGGGCTTTGCTACTGCGTGAACGACAACGGCAGCGTAACAACCTGGCAACCTAAGAGAGTCTATTCCTAATGGAAAAACTTTTAGAACAAGTTCAAGCGATGGGCGTCAGCCCAAAAGCTGTGCAATTCATAGCCCACCACATGCTGAGCGAAGGGGAGCACCTAATTCTGGAAGGTGGACAACTTCTCATCAAATCAGGCGATCGCTCAGAACCAGCTTCACAGCGTTACCCTGACCTAGCTGATCTGCTGGCACCAGATACTAAGAAACCGATTCAAGCAGCCCTTCAAGCAACGCTCAAGGGTGAACGGTTGCCTCCTCCAGAGATAGTTCAGCCTAATGTAGAAGCGGCAGACCCAGATGCTGTCAAGACTGCGCTCAAGAAGCATCTACAAATGACTCGCATCAAGGTGACTCCCAGTAGCTAATGCTGCCTTTAGCATCCCCACTGCGGGTTCACAGCAGCAAATCAAGCTAGAGCTTCGGGACAACCTACTTCTACTTGCAGTCAATCTTAATTAGGACGCTCAAGCTTAGACGGCAGCAGGAAAGACAAGTCCTGTTGATGGAGCTGCAAAACATTGTTACGCCAGGATTCTGCAAATGAGAAAAATCGAACTGGATGAAGTGGCAATTAGCAACATCAAGGTGATGGCAGCTTTAGGGTTGAGCGTCGCATCAATTGCCGCTATGCTTCGTGAGAATCTTCGTGTTCAGATCTCCGAACGCTCGCTCTGGTCGCTCAAGAAAAACAACCCAAAAGTTCGAGAAGCTTTCGCCGCTGGACTTGCTAAAGCTGAATACAACATAGGTCGAGCGCTCTACGAAAGAGCATCAGAGGGCGATTTGCCATCAATCAAGTATTTTGAGGCAACCAGGCTGGGACGCTCCGAGAAACAGGTGCAGGAGGTGCATCACAAGGGATTGCCGGAGCCGTCAGAGTCCAATGTTCTGGTCTTCATTCCCGACAATGGACGTGGCGACCTAACATGCCCAGCGGTTCAGCAGTCGGAGCTGCCGGACTGAAGTTTCC
The DNA here is from genome assembly GCF_014696015.1 of Oculatella sp. FACHB-28. Lineage (NCBI taxonomy): Bacteria > Bacillati > Cyanobacteriota > Cyanophyceae > Oculatellales > Oculatellaceae > Oculatella > Oculatella sp. FACHB-28. Next base: position 70,748 of record NZ_JACJPJ010000029.1, read on the forward strand.
TCCGTCGTCTACCGCTCTTCGGCATTGCGGCAAAAACACTGGCTTCGATCGCCTTGTAGCAGGTTTCTGCAAGCGCTACGCCTCGTTTTTGCTGAACGTCCAACAAAACCCGTGCGCCTAAGATGGGGTTCTCATTCCAGGCAGTAACGGCAACCTGGATGAGAAATTCATCGGTGAAAAATCTGTCCCTATTCCGCACAGCTACTCATCCAAAATAAATTCGCAGTTCCTTCCAAGTGTGGGTGTTCGGGAAGCCTGCATGTGCAAAAACGTTAAAAGCGGCGTTTCGTTGCCCAGGTGCAGCGCCAACTCAGTTTGAATCTGCCCACATGCGCCTGCCTGAAAAGCCCTACGCCTTAAATCCTCGACCTCCTGAAGCAGCGCACGAGCCTTGGTGCCATCCAGCGCCAAAAAAACTTCAACAATCTCGGCTGTAGTTAGTTGCCTATCCATGCCCGATTATGCCCAAGAAAAAGCCAAACCTGCGGCAGAGAGGGATTGGGTTCGCTAAGCGATTGCATTCGTTAGAGACAATTTTTACTGAGGATGAGGCATCAGAAGTTGATGGGTACGACCAGTTCTTGTCTCTGACGAATTTAGCTCCCATTTTTTTAGGGACATCGGGACAAGTCGGGATAGGGCTGTCCCTAGCTTGAAACGCAGGCAGAAGAAGTGTTTTCAGGGTTTTAGGGACAATAGGGAAGGTTTTCTAAGAAATACCTACTCTTTTACCCCAAGATAGGCGCAAGGTTAATAGGCACGGTAGTGGGCATGATGGGCACGGGATGGGCACAGAGTTTGCCTATCCGGAAGCTATGCCCATTACGACTTTGAGGCTTAATGGGCATAAAGGGCACGATTTCTATAAGAAATAGATTCGGAGCTTCAGTAGAACAAGATTCTTCATTAGCGGGAATTGGGTACAATTTCGAGACAATCTCTTTAAGACCCTATTGAAATCCTTGCTATACGAAGCGTATAAAGGTGAGAGCAAGCGCCTCCTAAGCGCTAGGTCGCGCGTTCGAATCGCGCCAGTCCCGTCCAGGTTTTATAAGGGGTTGAGGCTCTGCCAGCAGGGTTTTGTGGGAATTCTGAACCGATTCTTTTCTTTGAGTAGTTTTACAAAAACAATTCCAGCAGAATTATCTTGTTTTCCTCTATCCAGAATTGTTGTTCCTGCAATCTTTACGTGCGTTTAATCCGTTTAATTGGCATACATCTGTTGATCAGCTTGGATCATCATCTGTTCCAATGAAGTCTTTACATCGACCTGGCAAATAGCTAAACCAATACTCATGGATAGATGATAGGGATTCTTCCTTGTTTCGTTGAAGAGGGTTATATTCCGTTGCAAACGAGATACAACATCATCTTTTGCTCCACAGCTTGATACGAATACGGCAAATTCATCTCCGCCCAATCGAGCTACTACATCTGATTCACGAAAGGTTTGTTTCAATACTTTAGCTGCGTCTATAATCAAGCGATCGCCCATTTCATGCCCTAACATATCATTCACCCGCTTCAACCCATCTAGATCAATGAATAGCAGACAAACAGACGTATTGACGCGATGGGCTAGTTTAAGTTGTTGCTCCGCTAGTAGGAGAAAGCCACGTCGATTATTTAGCTTGGTTAGTTCATCTGTGATCGACAGTTGCTGAACGGCTTCTTCTGCTTTTTTTCGTTCTTTCACTTCTTCACGCAGTTGGGCGTTCGCAAATTCTAATTCAAGCGTGCGGTCTTTCACCCGTTGCTCAAGCTCGGCATAGATTTGAACATTTTCTAACGCAACGGATGTTGTATCTGCTAATGCTTGGAGTAGCTCAACTTCTGGTGCAGTGGGTTGGTGATATTGCGCCCAATACACCCCAATGGCTCCAATGGGAGCAAGGGCCCGAATGGGTACCATTGCTAAGCTCTTAACAAAAGTGGGTTGGTAAGCAGCAAAGGGAATCCGTTCATCTTCATAAACATCTTCAATCACGACGGGTTGACGGTTCTGCATTGTCCATCCCCCAATACAGATTTTCAGCGGAAACCGTTGCCCTTTCCACAGGGGTGCAATCGCATCTTCATCCGCATAAAAACATTGATCCTGGTCGCGCAAAACAAAACTGGCACCATCAGCATGAGTCAATTCGCGCGCGGCTACTTGCACAATCGTCATGATGGTTTCTAGGCTACGGGCAAGAGAAGGCTCTTGCACAACCGTAATCAGCCGTCTCATGGACTGTAAGTGCGATAGCGAATGCGGTTCAGCGACAGTTGGTTTAGTAGTTTGAATAGAGAGATTCATTGAAGGACTGGCTTACTCAGGATCAAGAGGCGCAGGGAAATAGTAAGCAGAAGAAGAGGGTTTAGGCTATCTATCTTTAGACAGGCTTTGTAATCTGAGTATAAAGACCCTAGTAGATTTGGGAACGCGGAATTTACTGAGATTGAGTAGAAACTTCTATCAGAATTAACTGTATATAAGCTTTTGCAGTTAGAGCTTCAAGCCGCAAACTATCAGAAATAGAACAACCATCTTTACATAAGATTGTTTCTAGCCCATTAGATTTCAGCAGACCCACAGCTTGCGGCAACTGTTAATTAGTTGTTTACATCTATGAGATCCCACTACACTAATTGGGGTAAAGGTAGCACTCGGTAAATTCTCCTAAACGGGATAAAGAGTTGCCCCTTTTCACCACCGTCTTGCGCTTGAGATTTCAGAGCTAGACTCACAACGGGCCAGCCCGCACCAGCATTCTTGCGTTTTTAGCTCATAAAGCTTGCCCCACTGTTAGATGATGCTCGTTCTCCTATCTTTTAACTTCCGTTTTTTTCCTCCTTCTTGCAGTCCCTCCGTTGGAGACTCACGTTAATTAGACGGAGACATCAGCAGATCAAATAATAGGTTAGGACGGAAGGGTGGCTCTTTGAGTTGCGTTTGATTCTGCTTCAAAGGGAAAGTTCGATCGCCCACCACGAGCGGCTCAAATTGTCGAGATAATCGTTCTTCATGCGATCGCAGGAAAATGACGCGATCGCTGCGAACTTCTCCTGGCAACTCTCTTCGATCGAGCGCAACCTCTCGATTGATTTGTAGAAAATCATCCTTAAGCGCAATATAATCTTGCCAGTCATCATCTAACCGATACGCCTTCGGCTGAATCGATAGATTCGGATCTTCATCATTGATCCAGCTCAGCGGAAATTTGTAAATCAAGCTCAACAAACGTGGAAATCGACTGTTGAAACTTTGCACTCGCTCTAGTCCTACTGGATCTTGATTGAAGTCAATTAAAATAATGCTTCTTGTGGTCATATCGGGGCAGAGTTGCGCGATATTTGTCCAAAATGTTCGCTGATACTGCGCGATCGCTACAAACTCTTGCTGAACTCTAAATCCACTCGCAATCAGCAGCGTAAAAAACAAGGCTAGCCCCACTGTAGCAATTGATTTTTTTCGGCTGTGACTCACCGCAAACTGGATCGCAGAGCAGACGCAACCACACAAAATTGCAGCTCCAAAAGCAGCAGCAAGGTGCACAAGCGAAGCTCTACCATTTACTAGATAAATGTTGTCCTCATCACCAGTGAGAGTGAGAACATACGCTAACACCAGCGCGACAAATCCAGCAATCAGCAATCGCCACAGACTCGAAAACTGGCGCTGAAAATGCTTTGATGCTTCTTCAGTTGGTGGTCGCTTTGTCTGGTGATTCAGTCCCGAAAAATGCAAGCCGTAAGCAATTGCCAACAACAGCAAACTCAGTGGAAAAATCCATTGTACCTCTAGAGCCATGAAAGCCTGAATGGGTTTCATGATAAAAGCAGCGATCGATACAACTGGTCCTGCTGTAATTGAAAGCAGCACCTGTAAGATACTATTCTTATCATCATTAATCTGAATCAGCCGACCGATACGCGATTCACCAACCAGTGTACGAAGCAGCAAAACAACGAGCATCAATGCGATTAGAATCGCAGCATGTCTAAATAACTCTTGCCGCGATCGCCCATTCCATTTCCAGGTCGGCTTCAGCAGTGGAGCAATCCAAAATAGCGGTAGAAATTTTTCATAGCAGAACAATGAAATAAAAATTAGTAAATATGAAAAAATGCGATTTCTTCTGTCATCTGATAAATATAAATGTGAGGCAACCAGAAATAGGATAGATGCGGGTAAGATGCCAAAAGCGCTTGTAAGCCAAGCATGATTTGTATTGGCAGGAAATAAGGCGAAAGCCAAAGCGCTAGTGAGTGCAAAAAAAGCGTTTTGCGTCGTTCGCTGCATCAGCCTGTGAAACAATAAAACATGAACTAGATAAACGAAGTAGGCAATTACATACATGGCGGGTAGACCACCGAATTGAACGCCTAAACGAGCAAATACATAAATCAGTCCGGTGTGCAGTGGTCGTCCTTCTTCGACTGCTATAACCTCAAAAATTGGCAGCCAATATTGCCAAACTTGCGTCCACTTCCACTGCATCATCAGCGGAACTCTGGTGAAATCTTCTCGATATATCGAAAACTGCTGAAAGTTCTGAAAGTAAGCAACCCAAATAATCAGCGCTAAAAGCAAAAAGACAAACCCGTTAAAAGCTTGTTGGCGATTTAGCACTTTAAGATTGAGCGGATATTTGGACATTATTCTGATGCTCTGATGCAAGGAGTTTTCAATGCTGATTCGATCGATATGAACGTAACGCTAGTAGTCGAATTCGCACAATTTTGATTGCCCTTACTACTCTAGTAGAGCATCGACCCATTGCCTAGACGATTTGAAATCACATCTGAATTTGAAATCACGTCTGAATTCTTGACAACTTTTGGTCTTTGTTGTACCAAATGCGTTGCAAAAGAGTTTTCTATTTTCGAAGACTGAGCAGCAGTGTTTTAGCAGAATTGCCCCCTATTTGTACCTTCTGTAGTTTGGGCGATCGCGTTAATCTAATTGCTGTTGTTTGTTACTAAAACTGATGGGACAGGCAATTGTTCAAGTTGATGCATTTACCGACAGTCCGTTTAGGGAAAATGCAGCTGTGGTCTGCGTTTTGGCTGAGCCACAGTCGGATGAATAGATGCAAAAGAACGATTTAAATCCCGTCATCGGTTTTACACTGCGCTTCACGTTGCGATGGTCTTGCTCAATGACATGGTTCAAATACTGGTTCGTCGTAATTCTGTCTCAACTTTCAACGCTTCAATTACCCCTTCCACAACCCAGAGCAAGCTTACGGCGCATGATGATGAACACCAAGGTTTAATTCTGAACGTGTCGCACGACTCTCTAAAAAGAGACTTAGACCAATGCTCTCCAGGCGTAAAAGCATTTTTTGCTGCACTATCCCTTCAGGTTGCTGACAAAGGCGCTGCGGACGCTTACGTAAAAATGGCGATTGAAAGTATTGCCATCGCTGTAGATGTTGGTCGATGGGACATCGCTTAATTTCTTAAAATTGAAGCATGAACCTCTCAGAAATTCTCCCCCAACTCAAAGCGTGGTTTCCCGCCGCAGACCACAAAGAACGCGACCTCCCAGGCGGTGGACGTTGGTACTACGTTCCCTGGCAATCGATTAGAACGAGGCTGGATGAAGTGTGTCCTGATTGGCAGGTCAGTTACGGTGAGCCTATCTATCTAGACAAGTACTGCGTCATCTCCTGCACTATTACTATTTGCGGCGTAAGTAGGCAGGCGGTCGGCAATGCCCCAATCGAGTTAATTAGCAGTAAGGGTAAGGACATGTCCCGTGGAACGCCGATTGAACGGGCGATCGCCGATGCCTTCAAAAATGCTGCTGAGGCTTTTGGCATTGCTGCCTACCTGGATGAACAGGTTGATGACAAGACCAAGGCTGACTTTGTTCGCTATATGCAGAAGCATGGCAACGGTAAGGCAGTAGTTAACTATCAGGAAAATCAACGCCTAGAGCGAGGTGAGCCGCCTACGCCAAAGCGTGTTGACCCTCCCAGCCGTCCCTTTGGACAGCCCGCACCCAGCACCAAGTCTGTCATCACAGAATCGCAGCGCAAGCGGTTGTGGGCGATCGCCACTAACAATGGCGGATATACCGAGGCTGGCTTTAAGCGACTGATTGAGGGGTGTGGCTTTGCCAGCTCCAGGTCAATCACGGTCGATAAGTACAGCGAGATTTGCTTGAGGGCTAGCGACCCTGGCACGGCAGCAATTTACAACCAGGAGTCACAAGCCTCATAGTGCAGGCAGGCTTCTTTTGCATCACATCAACCAGCGGGAACTATTCAGCGTCCCGCTGTTTTTTTTATGCTGTCCTCCATATCTCTTGAAGACCTCCTCAATAACGTGAGTTCGGGTTAAGCTAAACGCTGCAAGGTTTGGTATAAAAGGCTTTAGGCAAAGGGTATTGCTGTAGGCTCTTCTCAATAAGGTTGTTTATTGAGAAAAATTGCATCTGTGGACCTTGCTGACAATAGCTTGATTCACTGCAACGAAATGAGGTACGAAAAATCAGGGGTTCTGACGATTTCTTATCCCGAACTCACGTTCAATACTGTCGATCGCCTCCTCATACTGCCCAACCTCAGAATCCTTTAGATACTTAGATTTCTTCCCACCAAACTGGGCTTTACGGCTCCTTAACTGCCATGTGCATGGTCAGTTCTGGCAGTTCCAGACGGCTTTGACTGAGCAATCCAGCAACACATCGTCCTGTGCTCTAATCCCTGCCTGCTGCGACTGGAGGGAGGTGAGTTTTTCGAGCAATGCTTGGTATCCGTTCATTTTTTGATTCGTGTGCAATCTAGAACTGTTTTAGCAATTTGCCCACGAATCAACAATGACTTTCAGCCCGACGGCGAAGCTGGGCTGAAAGTCATTGCTCTCCCGCTTGCGAAGCCATTCCCGTGAAAGATTGACCGTTTGACCAACTTTACCCAACGATTGTTTGCTGCCATCAAATTCTACTGGCAGCCATTTCCAGCACAGCTTGTAGTAACACATCTTGCTCAACAGGCTTAGCTAAATGCTGCTGGTAACCTGCCGCAAACGCTTGCTCTCGATCTGATTCTCTAACATTAGCTGTTAGGGCGATCGCTGGCACCTGCCCTCCTTGCTCAACTGTCAAGGCTCTAACTCGACGGATTAACATGTAGCCATCTTCGCCAGGCATACTCACGTCACTAACTAAAACGTCTGGTCGCCATTCCAGAACTGATTGGAATGCATAATCAGCAGAGATAACTGCTGCTACCTCTGCACCGTAAACCTCGAATAGGAAAGCGAGAAATTGGAGATTATCAACATCATCATCTACAAGCAGCACCTTCAAACCATCCAGCCTAAGATCAGCATCGGAGGACATGGATCAGAAACCTTAATGAAATTTGTAGGGGAAATTTGATATTCCCACAAAAAGCTTTGCTTTTCGTTGTTTTGCTCAACAAACTGAAGGGAAGCAACTTCTCCAAGGTTAAGCCGATCGCTTTGCAGGAATGACAGAATCTCGTGCTCTGCACTTTTCGATGTCCAGCCAGTACTCAGGATTGGCAGTATTGGGCGATCGCTCTCTGACAGGCACTCCAACACCCATCTAACTTGCTCTGCTGTTACTGCACTACCTCAAGTTTGGAGATGTCCCTGTCTCACCTCGTTTCATACCTTGATTCAGCAACGCCCAACTTCTAGCTGAAAAGAGGGCTGTAGTCGAAACCACAGCCCTCCCTTTAGTTAAACAACAGTACCTGGACTATTCGGCTTAGCCTAAGAAGATAAACACGTTAGGGTTGTTGAGATAGCCTGAAGCGTTGTTGACGAATTGAGTCGAAACATCCTGGAACACGGCAACTACATCACTCTTATCTTGCTCAGAACCAATGTAAGTCAGAGCAACATCAGTGAAGGCAGCTGTATTGGCTCTGCCAAACTCTTGTCCCCAGGAAACAGGAGTGAGTCTGTAGTGTGATGAGAAGCCATCCAGTACAACGGAGTCTTGCTTGTTGTCCAGAGAAGCCTGAAAGTCTGTAATGAGGGCGAATCCCTTGGAGTTAGCGGTGCTCAACAAATCGTCGTTCAGGTAAGACTGGTTACCAGAGGCATCTGTCATCACAAAGACATCTGCCCCGGCACCGCCCGTTAACCGATCGAATTCGCGCGGACCGCCACCGTAGCTACGGATAGTGTCGTTGCCTACCCCACCATTAATACTGTCATCTCCTGCCCCACCCCAGATTCTATCGTTGCCTGCACCGCCCAGGATTTGGTCGTTGCCTGCGCCGCCATACATCAAATCGTTGCCCGCATCTCCCCACATCTGATCGTTACCGATGCCACCATCCACCCGGTCGCTGCCTGCACCGCCTCGAATCCGGTCGTCGCCTGCTTCACCAAACAGTTGGTCGTTGCCTGCTTCGCCAAAGATTTGGTCATGTCCTGCACCGCCCAGAATCCGGTCGTTGCCGATGCCGCCATAGATTTGGTCAAATCCACC
>NZ_JACJPJ010000003.1:0-2143 GCF_014696015.1 Oculatella sp. FACHB-28
TAATCCAGTAAGGTCACGGGTAGAACACCCGTTGATAGGCTCTAAGTGGAAGCCCAGTAATGGGTGAAGCTGAGGAGTACTAACAGACCGAGGGCTTGACCTCTTCCATTGGTGTTAATGACAAGCGCTATGCAATCCTCAAGGTTCTAGTGAATATGAATCCCTAGCAACCGTCAGAACCAATTTGTACTGTTTATTTCTAACCGTTTTCCTTGGTGCTCCTGACGCAGTGGAACCGCGCTCATTCCTCTCGAACTGAGCCTGTGAAACACGGAAGCGGTAAAGATAGCTGGAGAAAAACCTCTTGCCAAAATAGTGAGTGTGCCAGGGACTATGCTTTAACGAGTCTCCTTTCTATCAGAAGGGAGGCTCTTGTCATTGCCTGACGATACAGAGAATACGAATGTCGGATTACTTTTACGTTGCTCAATCCGGAGTTTATACGGCAGAGGTTTGAGGCTTCAGTGCGGATGAAGGCGAGTATGGCTGAGGAGCGCTCATTAATGGTTTTGGCTGCCACTCCGGATAGCGCTCCTGTCTTTTGCACCTGCTAAAGGTTGCGAGTTGAGCATAGCTAAGCTATCAATGAGCAACATTTGATTGTAAAAGTCTTGGACAGAAGTGCTTGAGTCTTTTGCGTACTTAGAACGGTTGTGTCGCAAAAACTAGCGAATGGTAAGGTAAGCAGGACGACACTCTTCTCCTTGCCCTCCGATGTCTACTCCTGTTCTGTTTAAGTGGCGGCAGTTTCTGCCCCAAATCATCCTGCTGAATGTGCGGTGGTACTGCCGCTATTCCCTCAGCTACCGAAATTTGGAGGAGATGATGCAAGAACGGGGCATAAAAGTTGACCACTCGACGATCAATCGCTGGGTTTTGCAGTACGCGCCAGAGCTAGACAAACGGATTCGACAGCATCTGCAGCCAACGAACAATTCCTGGCGAACTGACGAAACCTATATCAAAGTCAGGGGAGTATGGAAATATCTGTATCGCGCTGTCGATTCAGCAGGTAATACCTTGGACTTCATGTTGAGTGCGAAACGTGATGGTAAGGCAGCAGCACGCTTCTTTGGCAAAGTACTCAAGGGTCAGCACACCCAAACCCCGCGAGTCATTACAGTGGACAAGAATGCTGCTTATCCGGTGGCAATAGACACTCTGAAAGCGGATAAAACTCTAGCAGCAGAAACCGAATTACGACAGAGCAAATACTTAAATAATGTGATTGAGCAGGACCATCGAAACACCAAGCGGATTGTGAAACCTATGATGGGGTTCAAGTCATTCAACACTGCGAGAAGAACCTTGAGCGGAATTGAAGCGATGAATATGATCAAAAAAGGACAAGTGAAAGGAATTGGGCTGGGGGACAGTGTGTCTCAAGCCAAGTTTATCGAAGCAATCTTTGAAGTGAGTGCTTAGAGCAACGCGAACGACATCGATCGTTTGTTAATCAAAAGTTTTTGCGACACAACCTTCCCAAGGACAAGAAGGTGAAATTGTTCCGTGTCATTGTCTCTACCGACAAGACGGAGTTTGTCGTCACAAACGACTTGACTCAAAACTCAACGCATGACACACAACAGGTGTGTGCCATGCGTTGGAAGATTGAGCAGTTTCATCGGGAAGTCAAACAAACGACGGGTATCGAATCGTGTCAATGCCGTAAGCAGCGAATCCAGCGCAATCATATCGCTTGTGCTTTGCTCGTTTGGACCCGCTTGAAGCAGCTTGCTCAGGCTACGGCAACCAGCATCTATCAACTCAAGAGCAGACTGTTATCCCACTATTTGATTGGGCAACTCAAATCACCCACTCTTGCTATGAAATTGGGCTAAGCTGACCACCACATTTAGTACATCTGCGTAAGTCCTGATACATTTTTGTGCAATGCCTATCTAGCAGCTACCCCAACGTTTTCCTTCTTGCTTATATTGTAGGCATTTAACCCGACTTGATATTAGAAGATTTTTTGAACGGCTCGGTGAGCTTGCAAATATGCTTTGAGTAACTCTTCTTCTGATTCGTGTCTCGTGTCAACTACCTTGCCCGATTTTTCTGATTCACCTTGTCCGGTTCAGGAATGCCTAGTTATAGTTGTCGCGTTAGGGTGACAACTATAGCTGGGTACTACAAGCAG
>NZ_JACJPJ010000030.1:0-12684 GCF_014696015.1 Oculatella sp. FACHB-28
CGCTAAACGTTTCACGGTTGACCCCACACAAGCGCTTAAAGTGGCGCTTCGATAGATGCTCCAACTCGTTATATCGCATATCTGCTTCTGACATTAGCTTCTATTCAGAAGCTATCTTGCTTCGCTGCGATCCTCAACTGTCACACTCACTTTATATTCGTGCAGGAAGTCTACTGAGTTTGTTTAAAGGATATTTGTAGGATGTGGCATTCAGATCAGAATCCTCGCTCTCTTTCAGGTTTATTGTTCAAATGCCACACCCTTATAGGGCATATTCACGCCTTCTCAAACAATTTGAGGCGATCGCTAACAATTTCCAACAGATTCCATAACGCCCTATCAATTAACCGCCGGAGTTTGCTCCTTTAATGGAGATGCGGATTGAGAAACCTCTGAAATGATATCTGACAAATCTGGCTCACTCACTTCTAATTCAGAGGTTTCTGGTTTAGGAGCTTCAATAATTTCAGGTAAAGTCTCTTCCGGTTCCAGCGGTGTAGGTGAGAGGCTTGAACGACGACGGAAGCGATCGAAAAAGTCTCCTAGCGGGCTAGATTTGGGCTGAGTTGGTTCGGGTTGAATGAGTTCAGGGGAAACAGGAGCGATCGCCTCTGGGATATCTCCAGTTTCTTCGGGCAGCGGTTCCACCGTTGGTTCGATTAGTGCTGGTGCTTCAACGGGTGCTTCTAACTGAGGCAGTGGCTCTGTTACTTCCGGAACAATATTGGCTGCATCCGGTTCCTCCAGCACCTCTGGAATAGAAGGTACAACGGGTGCTGGAATCGACTCAGGGGCGCGATGGAAGCGATCGAAAAAGTTTTTGGGTGAAGCAGGTTGCGATCGCGGTGACTCTGGTGCCTCAGTAGGTTCTTCTAACTGAGGGAGTTCTTCCAACTGGGGCAGTGGCTCCTCTTCAAGAACCTCAGGAACTTCAGGAACGATATCAACTGCACTAGGTTCCTCTTGCACTTCTGGGATAGAAGGCAGAGGTGGAGTAACCGGGGCGGGAACAGGCTCAGGATCACGACGAAGGAAGCGATCGAAAAAGTTTTTGGGTGAAGCAGGTTGCGGCGGCCCACTGGGAATTGGCACTGGCACCTTATCAACTTCAGGTTCTGCCTCAGATGATGCCGGATCTAAGTCTTCAAAACCTCGCTCTATGGTCGGTTCAGGTTCACTCGATTGCTCTTCTTCGGCTGCGGGAATCTCCTCCGTTTGAGGAAATTCCTCAAATGCGGGCACTTCTACCGCAGGGATTTCTTCAGGCTCAGGAGTTTCCTCTGTTCTAGAAGGAGTGGAACGCTCCGGAGACGGTTCGGGAGTAGGAGCAGGAGTAGGTTCCGGGGATGGCTCTGATGCGGGAGGTGCGGGAACATAGTCCGGATTAACAATGCTGCGAACTGCGTCGGCAGAGAGTTCACCTCGCACCAGTTTGGATAGCGTATCCTTACCGTTTGGCTCGTAATTAATTAGCCGTACCGTGTTATTAAATGGGTTCGGGAAGGGATCACCTTTCTCATCCAAAAGCTCTAGCTGCACCCAGTTTTTACCTGGTTTCAACCCTTTTAAGTAGATCGGTTGCCAGCGATCGAAAATAAAGCTTTCACCATTAATCGTGCAGCGAATTCGCCAGTCCAAAATCTCATCTTCAGGATTTTCTTGAGCAATCAAATGTAGCGGCGCATTGGTGAGATAAAAGTCGAGCATAATCGGCTCTGCCCCATAGCTGCCTTTTGGACGGCTATAGGTGAGCAACGGCTGGGTTGGGTCAGGGTTATTTTCAGGCGTTTTGGTAAACAGATGAAAAGTTGTCTGGGCGTAAGCTCCCTCATTCTTAAAGCTCTCATGCCAGGGGCGAGAGGCAAAGACGCGTAGGGTGTGAGTTCCGGGTGCTAAATCTTCTAAAACTAAAGGCTCACGGGTATTGTAAACCGCTTGATAGGGTTGATTATCCAGGATGACGTGTAGGTGCGGTCCCAGCCCAAATTCTTCGTTCTGAAAGATGGGCAAGTCCTGCACCTGAAGGCGCACGGAGACGTAATCGTCCTGCAATACCTGGTTTGGGCGTGGGCTGAGAATTTTTACCTGCGGTTGGTAGCGCTCAAGTGACTGACGTAGCTCTTGCAGCGTTTCAGGTGGAGAAACTTCGGCAACTCTGCCAGCCAGTCGAGTGGGTTTGTCAGAATCAGGCGACAGCTCGACGGTGCGGGGACGATCGCCACATCCCCCTAAGCCCCAACTTAAAATTGCTGCCAATAATAAGGATGTCAGCAGTCTTTTGACGTTACTCAGCCGATTAATCCCAAACACGCAACCACACTCCTGGGCGATCGCCGCCCCAAGATTAAACACTGACCCATAGGGAACTATATCGGATCACGAATTGAATAAAACCTCAGATTTCCTGCACGGAATGTGTATCTCGATAATGAATAAGAGGAAATTGAGTTTCATTTAAGTTTTTTAAGCTTTAATAAGTTCCTTATGTTTTTTGGTTTTTCTATGATCCATATAAGTTGTTTCAATTCGTAAACGATTGACAACCCTTAGCACATTTTTTGCTGTTATGACTCGTCGCAAGCCTCACCCCCTCCTGATTTGCTCATTTTGAATTATTGTTAACCACGTTCAAAGTCGTGCCAAATGCCGCTCTATAATGCACGAGAGAACCCACCCCCAAGTCGTCTAAATTGCTGTTCTAGCTTACTGGCTGTCTTGGCTTAAAGTTTAGAACGGCGATCGCGACCATTCTCTTCTCTTGAAAGTTAAGTAGCGCGACCTTTGAAACGGTTACGACGCTTTAGTCTGGGTCTCATAAACCTAGTCATACAATCCATCTGCTAGCCGCTGATTGATGAGAAGGGAATTTAACAAAAGCTTGGGGTTAGGGATTACTCGTTCCTTGTCTAGAGAGAGGAGAGTCTCTAATGACAACTACCCCACGGGAGCGAGACGCAAAGGTCAAGGTTGTGGTTGACAAAGACCCGGTTCCTACTTCATTCGAGAAGTGGGGCAAACCCGGTCACTTCGACCGCACCCTTTCCAGAGGTCCTAAGACGACCACCTGGATTTGGAACCTTCATGCTGACGCTCACGATTTTGATAGTCATACCAGCGACTTAGAAGATATATCGCGTAAGATCTTCAGCGCTCACTTTGGTCACTTAGCCATTGTGTTTATCTGGCTGAGCGGTATGTATTTTCATGGCGCTCGCTTTTCAAATTATGAAGCTTGGCTGACCGACCCCACTGGCATCAAGCCCAGTGCTCAGGTCGTCTGGCCGATTGTCGGTCAAGAAATTTTGAATGCAGATGTAGGCGGCGGTTTCCAGGGGATTCAAATCACCTCTGGTTTCTTCCAGATATGGCGGGCCGCAGGTATTACCAGTGAGTTTCAGCTCTACTGCACAGCAATTGGTGGCTTGGTTATGGCTGCCCTGATGCTGTTTGCAGGCTGGTTCCATTACCACAAGCGTGCTCCCAAACTGGAGTGGTTTCAGAACGTGGAGTCGATGCTAAACCACCACTTGGCTGGTTTGCTCGGTCTAGGTTCCCTATCTTGGGCTGGACACCAAATTCACGTTGCGCTGCCCATTAATAAGCTGTTAGATGCTGGGGTTCCGCCTGCGGACATCCCCTTGCCTCAAGAGTTCATTTTGAATTCTGGCTTGATGGCTGAGCTATATCCCAGTTTTGCTAAGGGCTTAACTCCCTTCTTTACCCTCAACTGGGGTGAATACGCTGATTTCCTTACCTTTAAGGGCGGTCTAAACCCTGTTACTGGCGGTCTGTGGTTGTCTGACACAGCGCATCACCACTTGGCGATCGCAGTGTTGTTCATCATTGCCGGTCACATGTACCGCACCAACTGGGGCATTGGTCACAGCATCAAGGAAATTCTAGAGAACCACAAAGGTCCCTTCACTGGCGAAGGACACAAGGGTCTCTATGAGAACCTCACCACTTCCTGGCACGCTCAGTTGGCTGTCAACCTGGCAATGCTAGGCTCGCTGACCATCATCGTGGCTCAGCACATGTACTCCATGCCGCCTTATCCCTACTTGGCGACAGACTATCCCACGCAGCTTTCGATCTTCACACATCACATGTGGATCGGTGGCTTCCTGATTGTGGGTGCCGGAGCACACGCAGCTATCTTTATGGTGCGTGACTACGACCCAGTAGTGAATCAAAACAACCTGCTGGATCGGGTAATTCGCCACAGAGATGCCATCATCTCTCACCTCAACTGGGTTTGTATCTTCCTTGGCTTCCACAGCTTTGGACTGTACATTCACAACGACACGATGCGTGCTTTGGGTCGTCCCCAAGACATGTTCTCTGACACGGCGATTCAGCTTCAGCCCGTGTTTGCTCAGTGGATTCAAAATATCCACACCCTCGCTCCGGGTGCGACTGCTCCCAATGCTCTAGCTCCGGCTAGCTATGCGTTTGGTGGTGGCATCGTAGCAGTGGGTGGCAAGGTTGCCATGATGCCGATCGCTCTCGGTACGGCAGACTTCATGGTTCACCACATTCACGCCTTCACGATTCACGTGACGGTATTGATTCTGCTCAAGGGTGTGCTGTTTGCCCGTAGCTCTCGTCTGATTCCAGACAAGGCAAACTTGGGCTTCCGCTTCCCTTGCGACGGTCCCGGTCGGGGCGGCACCTGTCAGGTTTCTGGTTGGGATCATGTCTTCCTCGGTCTGTTCTGGATGTACAACTCCCTATCAATTGCAATATTCCACTTCAGTTGGAAGATGCAATCTGATGTATGGGGAACGGTCAATGGCGACGGCTCGGTGTCTCACATCACGGGCGGTAACTTTGCCCAAAGTGCGATTACCATTAATGGTTGGCTGCGTGACTTCTTGTGGGCACAAGCTACTCAGGTAATCGGTTCCTACGGTTCAGCGCTCTCGGCTTACGGTCTGCTGTTCCTGGGTGCTCACTTTGTTTGGGCGTTCAGCCTCATGTTCTTGTTCAGCGGTCGCGGCTACTGGCAGGAATTGATCGAGTCCATTGTTTGGGCGCACAACAAGCTAAGAGTAGCTCCCTCCATTCAGCCTCGCGCTCTGAGCATCATTCAGGGTCGTGCTGTTGGTGTGGCTCACTACCTCCTGGGAGGAATCGTCACTACGTGGGCGTTCTTCCTGGCTCGAATCATTGCAGTAAGCGGATGAGCACGAGGAGAACTCGTTAAACATGGCAACTAAATTCCCAAAATTTAGCCAGGACTTGGCTCAAGATCCGACTACACGTCGGATCTGGTACGGGATTGCCACCGCCCATGACTTTGAAAGCCATGACGGAATGACTGAGGAGAATCTTTACCAAAAGATTTTTGCCTCGCACTTCGGTCACCTGGCAATCATCTTCCTCTGGACATCTGGCAGCCTCTTCCACGTCGCCTGGCAAGGCAACTTCGAACAGTGGATCAAAGATCCGCTAAATGTAAAACCAATCGCCCATGCGATTTGGGACCCTCACTTTGGTCAACCCGCCGTTGATGCATTCACACAAGGTGGTGCTTCTGGCCCGGTTAACATTGCCTACTCGGGTGTTTACCACTGGTGGTACACCATCGGCATGAGAACCAACGGCGAACTCTACAACGGGGCTGTCTTCCTTTTGTTGCTAGCTGCTGTTTTCTTGTTTGCAGGCTGGCTTCACCTCCAGCCCAAGTTCCGTCCTAGCTTGTCCTGGTTTAAGAATGCTGAGTCTCGACTCAACCACCACTTGGCTGGTTTGTTTGGGGTTAGCTCCTTGGCTTGGGCAGGGCACTTGATCCACGTTGCGATCCCCGAGTCTCGCGGACAGCATGTGGGCTGGGACAACTTCCTGTCTACTCCTCCCCACCCCGCTGGTCTAAAGCCATTTTTCACGGGCAATTGGGGTGTGTATGCAGAAAACCCTGATACGGCTGATCACATTTTCAGCACCTCTCAGGGCGCTGGAGATGCAATTCTGACCTTCTTGGGCGGTTTCCATCCTCAGACTCAGTCTCTGTGGTTGACGGACATGGCGCATCACCACTTGGCGATCGCTGTGCTGTTCATCATTGCGGGTCACATGTACCGCACCAACTTTGGGATTGGTCACAACATCAAAGAGATGTTGAATGCTAAGAGCTTCTTTGGCGCCAAGACCGAAGGGCAGTTTAACTTGCCTCACCAGGGTTTGTACGATACCTACAACAACTCTCTGCACTTCCAGTTGGGTATTCACCTAGCAGCTTTAGGTGTTGTCACTTCTCTGGTAGCGCAACACATGTATTCGTTGCCGCCTTACGCTTTCATGGGTAAGGACTTCACCACTCAGGCAGCGCTCTACACCCATCACCAGTACATTGCTGGTTTCTTGATGGTTGGTGCGTTTGCTCATGGTGCGATCTTCTGGGTGCGGGACTATGACCCCGTTCAGAACCAAGGCAACGTGTTAGCTCGCGTCCTGGAGCACAAAGAGGCAATCATCTCTCACCTGAGCTGGGTGTCTCTGTTCCTGGGCTTCCATACCCTTGGCATTTACGTTCACAACGACGTAATGCAAGCCTTCGCTACTCCTGAGAAGCAAATCTTGATTGAGCCTGTGTTCGCACAGTTCATCCAGGCTTCTCACGGTAAGGTGCTGTATGGCTTCGATACCCTTCTGTCTAACCCTGACAGCCTTGCAACCACTGCTTGGCCCAATCACGGCAACGTGTGGCTACCCGGCTGGTTGGATGCAATCAACTCAGGTACAAACTCGTTGTTCTTGACCATTGGACCTGGCGACTTCCTGGTTCACCATGCGATTGCCCTTGGTCTGCACACCACCACCTTGATCTTGGTCAAAGGTGCGTTGGATGCACGCGGCTCGAAGCTGATGCCCGATAAGAAAGACTTCGGCTACAGCTTCCCTTGCGATGGTCCTGGTCGGGGCGGCACCTGCGATATCTCTGCTTGGGACTCTTTCTACCTCGCCATGTTCTGGATGCTCAACACCATTGGTTGGGTTACCTTCTACTGGCACTGGAAGCACCTCGCAGTTTGGCAGGGCAACGTAGCTCAGTTCAACGATACGTCTGTGACGATCATGGGCTGGCTGCGCGACTACCTCTGGCTCAACTCTGCTCAGTTGATCAACGGGTACAACCCCTACGGCATGAATAACCTGGCGGTCTGGTCCTGGATGTTCCTCTTTGGACACCTGGTTTGGGCAACCGGCTTCATGTTCTTGATCTCCTGGAGAGGCTACTGGCAAGAACTGATCGAAACTCTGGTCTGGGCGCACGAGCGCACTCCTCTAGCTAACCTGGTTCGCTGGAAGGACAAGCCCGTTGCAATGTCCATCGTCCAAGGTCGTCTGGTCGGTCTGGCTCACTTCACGGTCGGCTACGTACTCACATACGCTGCCTTCCTGATAGCCTCAACCGCGAGTAGGTTTGGTTAACCATTTCTGGTAAACCTCTAAATCCTGAAAAACCCCTCACCCGTCGGTGAGGGGTTTTTCTTTTTCACGCGAAAAGTTCTTGAAATGGGAATCCTATGTTTATCGAGCGGAAGAAATGTGGATGTGGCTAAAGAAAAATGGACTGAAGAAGAATTTTTTGAACAGCTTCGTTCTGATCCAAGAAATAGAAAATACGCTGACGTTGTAGAAAAAATTCTCAGATTTGCAGAGGATAGAGGTATTCGGGAATGGCAACCTAGAGGCGTAACTTTTGCAGTTTTTACTACGAAGCTAAGACACAAAGGTGTATTACATCCTTTTTTCTCTATTGCAGCAATGACTCGTTTCCCCAAAAATCACTCTTCTAGAGCTGGGGAAGTTTGGGGAGCTAATGGTGTTGAAATGCAATTTCAACATATGAAACCACCCTTCACTCTTGGTTCAGAAAGACAACAACAGTTAAGAGAACAATTAGAAGCCAAATTAGGAGTTTGCATTCCTACACACAATCAGCAAGGAGGGCAGCGTCCCAATATCCCTCTGGTAAAATTTCAAAATGCTCAAGCCTTACAGGATTTTTTTGATTTAATTGATTACATGATTAGTGAAGTTAAATCAACTTAAAATCCTTTGAGTGTGTAAGCAAATCTTACTTGTTATAACGAGCGAGATATATTCAGGAAGAGCGAGTTGATGCGGTACAAGCTGTAGTAATCGAGGAGAGAAAACTAGCTACGTACATAGAAGCTTGAGGTGAGGGGCGATCGCCCGTTTATAGTTGAAAAGGCGATCGCCCAAATTCTTGCTATGAAAAATGTGCTTTGTCTTCTCCATGTCTTGTTGCTGCTCAGTCTAGCTACAGCATGTAACTCTCAGTCCCCAACTACCAAATCGGAGAATAGTACTACCCCACAAGTTGCGGATTCTCCAGTTAGTTCTCCTGATCCGACCGTGACTGAGTCCCCAGCAGCTATCGACTCTAAGGTTGAGGAATTTACCTTAGAAGAAGTAGAGAGCGATGACATATATGGGTGTGGACTAGCAGTATGGAAGCCGGATAGCCCCAAACAACCCAACTTCATCTTGGTGGCTACTTTGGGAGAGCCTGTTCCGATGTGGATGAAGATTGACGGGGAGATTGTTCGGTTTGAGGGACTGTCTGCTTATCCGCAGGAGCAACCCGGCACGCAGTTTTACCAGACATTTGAGAGCCTGGAGGGTGACATTCAGGTTGGGTTAGAAGGCAGATTTGCAGAACCACGGGCAGATGTGGAAGCGATCGGCATTGAAGATGGCATTGTTCGCATTGAGCAGGCTGGACAAGAAATTGAAATTCCTGTAGTTGGTGTGCAGGGATGCTAAGCGATCGCCTCAGTAGAACTGCGGCTTTGTTCATTTTGTTTGAGTGAAGGGCATTCTCAGAACAAGTTAATTTAGTTTGAACGAGACTTATCTAGGGTCGTGGGTGCATATCATGTTGCGGAAGTTTGTCTATGGCTTGCTGTTTCTAATTTTTTTGGTGATACCACTGATCGGCTCGGTTTGGCGGATTGATACAGATTCAGTGGAGGAAGCTATAGTACCCCGAACTGCCTTTGTGCATCTGTTTGAATGGAAATG
The DNA here is from genome assembly GCF_014696015.1 of Oculatella sp. FACHB-28. Taxonomy (NCBI): domain Bacteria; kingdom Bacillati; phylum Cyanobacteriota; class Cyanophyceae; order Oculatellales; family Oculatellaceae; genus Oculatella; species Oculatella sp. FACHB-28. Next base: position 9,055 of record NZ_JACJPJ010000030.1, read on the forward strand.
GGAAGATGTAGCGCAAGAATGTGAGAGTTTTTTAGGACCAAAGGGGTTCGCAGCCGTTCAGATTTCACCACCCAATGAACATGCAGTGATTGCTAAGCAGGGCTATCCTTGGTGGCAACGCTATCAACCTGTCAGTTACCAGATTAAGAGTCGCAGTGGCGATCGCACTCAATTCACCAATATGGTTGAACGCTGCCGAGCCGCAGGCGTGGACGTATATGCCGACGCGGTGATCAATCACATGTCTGGTGAACTCAGCGGCAAGGGAAGTGCAGGTTCAACCTTCACCAAATATCATTATCTAGGGCTGTATGAATCTCGCGATTTCCACTCTTGCCGGCAAAACATTCAGGATTATCGTAATCACGAACAGGTGACAAACTGCGAACTTTCCGGGTTGCCAGATCTCAAGACTAGCTCAAGCTATGTTCGCAGCCGCATTGCTGAGTACCTGATTGATTTGGTGAATCTTGGTGTAGCTGGATTTCGGATTGATGCAGCCAAGCACATTAACACCAAAGAGTTAGGAGCAATTTTAAGCTTGGTGCAACAGTCTATGACTGCTCAAACCTACATTATGCAAGAGGTAATTGATCCGGGAACTGAAGCAGTTCGTAAGTCTGAATATTATATTCACGGCGATGTGTATGAGTTTGAATATGGTCGTCTAGTAGGCGCAAAGTTTTTGGGATTGGAAGGACAAAGCCTATCGCAACTGGAAACTTTGGGTGAGGAGTGGGGATTAGCACCAAGTGATAAGGCGATCGTATTTATTGATAACCATGACAAGCAGCGGGGACATGGCGGCGGCGGCACCTACCTGACTTACAAGAACGGCAAGCTTTATGAACTGGCAAATGTGTTTATGCTGGCGCATCCCTATGGCTACCCAGATTTGATGTCGAGCTATAAGTTCTCAAATTCCGAGCAGGGACCGCCTGCTGATGCAGATGGCAATACACACAGTGTTTATCACAATGGTGAAGTGAGTTGTTTTGAGGAGTGGCAGTGTGAACATCGCTGGCAGGCGATCGCCAACATGGTGAGCTTCCGCAATCACACCTCAGCCGAGCCACTCACTCACTGGTGGAGCAATGGGGCAAATCAGATTGCTTTTAGTCGTGGAAATAAAGGATTTGTTGCAATTAATCGGGAGTCTACTCCGTTAAACCACACTTTTCAAACTGACCTGGCTCCAGGTACCTATTGCAATGTGATAGAAGGTGAGTTAAATGCCGAGGGAACAGGCTGTACTGCAACAGGAGCAAACGCAACTGTTACTGTTGATCGTCACAAGCAAATTACTCTCTCTGCAGATGGGATGGGGGCGATCGCTGTACACGCTGGCGCAAAGGTTTCCTAGCCTGTCCAGCATCCACTAATGCTTGAAACAGTCGGGGATGGGCTGCCCATTGCGGCGACATTTCCGGGTGCCACTGCACACCTAACATCCAGGGATGTTCCTGGTGTTCTATTGCTTCGATCAGTCCATCGTCTGCTTGGGCTGAAACTCGCCATGCTGGAGAAATGTTTTTTACTGCCTGATGATGCCAAGAAACAACAGTAATGGTAGGGTCTTTGATGATATCTGCTAAGTGAGTTTTAGGTTCGATGTAAACGTCGTGCTGGAAAGGACGGCGAGGATGATCGAGACGGTGAGTGATGCGATCGCCCCCAATTAGCAGTAATTCCATGGCACCGTTGCATTTGGAAAGAACTTATGTCCCTTACTCCTCTCACGCTGGTCGTCCCAAAGTTGTAATGTAGAGAACTGCTTCGTCAGTAGGAATGCCCAAAACTTCGTTTACTTCGTTATCAAAGAAGCCGCCAATGCCGCTCACGCCCAGGTTGAGGTGAATGGCAGCCAAATTGAGCCGCTGTCCCAGATGTCCGGCATCCATGTGCAGATAACGGTAGGCGCGATCGCCATACGCTGCTACAGCCTGCTTCAGATCAGCCGTGTGAAACAGCACCGCTCCAGCATCGCGTCCCAGGTTTTGACCTAGACAGAGGAAGTGTAGCTCTCGTCGGAAATTCTTAAAGCGGATTTGCCTGAGTTCTTGAGCCTTAGGAGCGTAGTAATAGCAGCCTTCCTCCAATCCTTCAACGCCAGAGACGGCAATGAAGGTTTCAATTAAATTCAGGTCAAAGTAGTCAGGCGATCGATCTAAACTTTGGTCAATGTAATGATGCGGCTGATAGGTAAAGTCAAGCAGCGCCTTAAGTTCATCCAAGGTAAGCGGTTCACCACTGTAGGCGCGAGTTGAACGGCGCTTGAGAATAGTGCTTTCCAGTGCCGACAAGTTTTCGCCCCAAAAGATCGAAGGGGCAACGGTAGAAACTTTCAGGCAAAACGGAAAATTGTACTTGTCTTCCGCAGGCTCAGCGACCAGGACGGACTCCGCTTCAGGTCTAGTGCCAGTGGGAAAAGGAGAACTTTGAGCAACACCAATCTGGGTAGCACGATGGAAATAGTTCAGCAGTTCTCCATCTGGAATTTTGGGATATTTGATCTGCGTTGCAGAGGGTAGAGCAGCTTGCGCCAGCGGTAGATTTTGCTGTACGTCGAGCAGGTCTGCTAAAGCAATGATGGCGATCGCCCCCTCCTGCTCTGGATCAAGGTAAAGCAGTTCATTGATTGCTTCATCGGCAAAGCCACCAATCAGGTGAGGACGGTAATCATTGATTGCTCCCGCCAATTCTACATTGCCCAATAGGTGTCCAGTATCGAGAAAAATTCGGCGATAAGCCCGATCTTGATAGCGCCATGCCGAACGGAAAAACACCGCCGAGACGACCAGCGCCAGTTGCGTGTTTTCTAAAGTCGGATGCCAGAAACAGGCTTTCTGCAAATCTTCCCAGACCTCACTATCCCAGAAGCGAATCAGCGAATGAGACTGTGACTGATAGCTGTAAAGCCCTGCAGGCAGCAGTGGTGTCCCGCGTGAAATCAGATAGACCTCAGCCGGATATAGCCCTCCAGCAGATGGTGCAGCCCTGAGATAAACCGGATCGCCATAGCGGGTCATCATCTTTAGCGTCAGCCCATAGCTGCAAAATAGCAGCCGAGACAATCGCTCCCAGCTATCCGCAAAATCGCTAGGAGATGCTTCCACTTCCGTCAGGTAAGGCTTGAGGTCGTAGGTTGCCCCAATCTTATATTCCTTGAACGGAATCGGCTGTTTGTCCCAGTCCAACCCTTGAGATTTCTCTTGAATCGTCGCTGGGTCGTACTTGGTACGCTCGTGGTAGTGCTGAGCAATCGAAACCTGAAGGTCTGGCATAGAAGTTTCAGAGCAATCCTAAGTCCTTCTTTGATCTTGACACTCTCAACTCAGATTGACCAACTTTTGCAGGGTTAGGCTTGTTGCTAAGTTTAGGGTGAGCGCTGTGTACTTAGCTTTAGACTAGAACTTAAAATTTCTAAGGTTCTATGGAATCAGCAGAATCAGAAAATTTAGGGAATGCCGAAGCGATCTATTTGTATCTAGATGCACGTGCAAAAGTATCCTCTGTTGTTGCTGTTGGCGAACGTACTACAGGTGTCTCATGGCGGTGCCAGTGCTGCAAAACGTGACACCCGAAGTTTAGGTAATGGTTCTCCCTTAAGCCAAGACACAATCCGAGCAA
>NZ_JACJPJ010000031.1:0-17495 GCF_014696015.1 Oculatella sp. FACHB-28
GCTATTCCAAGTCGATTGAGATGCTGGAAGCTTCGATTCGGTTGTTGATTTACTACTTGAAGCACCGTCAAGTGCCAGCTTTAAGATAAATCATTCACCCATTGTGCAACGCCAAATTTTTAATACCGATTTAAACAAATTTCGTGGCACATCGATTTCTGTAAGGGCGCACTGCGCCTTACCCATATCTGCAACATCCTTAAATCAAATGGGTATCTATTTTACCTGTGCGGTGCCATGAACTGTTTATCAGCTTGAATGTCAATCTAGAGCAGGAAGGCATCTTCCCTTGCTCCACTTTATGGTGTTGATAGTAGAGCTTGTTCAAGCAGGGTCAGCCGTGCTGTATCGTACTATCGACGAAAACCGGATTTGCATTACTCAGCCCACTCATGCCTGGGTGGCGGGACAACTGGCTCAGGCATGGGGAAATGCAGCGATCGGTTCCTTTGCCCCTCACGCAGCAGTATGTTTGGGGGCAGAACAGCACGACATTGGCTGGATTCCCTGGGAGTCAACTCCTACTCTGAATCCTGAAACAGGATATCCTCATAGTTTCATGGAAGTCGCTCCAGAAGTACATACAAAATTATGGGCAGGGGCAAAACAACTTGCCCTGCCGATGGGACGTTACGTGGCACTTTTGGTCTCTCTACATGGCACTGGATTATACGAACGCTTTACTCATTGGAAACAGTCACCCACATCCACCCAAATTGTCGAAGCGTTTTTGCAAAATGAGAAGGAATTTCAGCAACATCTGATTGATCGGTTGAAACAAGACCCAGCTTACCAAGCATATGTTACGCCAGAAGTCATTACCCGCAATCAAAAACTGGTAGCAACGTGGGATGCATTGTCTCTTGCAATCTGTATGGGTGTGACGAAAGAAAAACAGTTTGAACAAGTTCCTTCTGTCATTGGAGAAGCCACACTGGTGTTGACTCCCATCCAAAACGATCCAACACGCTTGAGCCTTAAGCCCTGGTGTTTTCAGACTGAGGAAGTCACTGTTGTATTTGAGGGACGGATTCTCAAAGAAAAGTTTCAGGATGAACGAGTGATGCGCGATCGCCTCACAACTGCTCCCTGGATTACCCTTATCGCTACCCTTTATCCAAGTAGTGATACAGATGAATAAAGGATAGAGCTTTAAATACGCAGCTCCAGAGGGAATGGTATCAGTAAAGAGGAGCTTTCATGCCATACTGCTAGGGTGACGGTTGTTAGAAGAGGGCAGTGATGCATGGTATCCGCCTGATCTCCGCTGCAATGGGTCGTCTTGATAAACTCACGAATGCAGCCAAGCGACTGATTGCTGGCACATTGGGGTTAGAAGATCCAATATGTATCATGCCTTATCGAGGATATGGCACACCCGGCAACCTGCATCTGAGAGGACGAGTATTGCAAGATCAGGGCATTAAGCTGAGAGAAGAAAACGCATCAGTCTGGAGAAATCTCCGTAATATGTATCGTCGCTTTGAGTCAGACGAAGTTGCGCAGGCGCGAGTGCGAGCCTATTTTGGCGCAGCCCAACAGGACGTTTTAACTAATGCTGAAGGCTTCTTTCAAGTCACGTTTGCGTTATCCGATCAACCGGTTGAATCCGATCGCTTCTGGCAACCTATCACACTAGAACTGCTCGAACCTCTCCCGCGGCACTCAGCGCCAATCAAGGTAGACAGTGAAGTGATGGTGGTGTCAGAACGCGCCCGGTTTGGTGTGATCAGTGACATCGACGACACCATTATGCGAACGGCAGCCACCGACCTGCTCAAAATGATCCGTATTGCCTATCTCGGTAACGAAAACACCCGCCGTCCGTTTTCTGGTGTAGCGGAGTTTTATCATGCTCTCCAACAGGGACAAAACGACGATCACAGAAATCCTATTTTCTATGTATCCAGCAGTGCTTGGAATATGTATGACTTGTTTGAGAAGTTTATGGATTTTAACCACATTCCCCGTGGACCTATTTTGTTGAGAGATATTGAACTATCTCCTGCTAACCTACTGTCGTTTAAGCATGAGAGCCACAAGATTGAGCAAATCACGCCGATTCTAAACTGTTTCTCCCATTTACCCTTTATTTTGATTGGCGATAGCAAACAGAAAGATCCAGAGATCTATCAGCAACTTGTCAAACACCACCCCGATCGCATCTTTGCTATCTATATTCGGGATGTCACCCCCAATGACTCCCAGCGTCAGAGTGAATTAGAGGCGATCGCCAATCAGGTTAAAGAGACAGGATGTGAATTCGTGGTGTTTCCTGAAACCCAGGTAGCGATAGATCATGCCATCACACATCATTGGATTAGCCGCAATTAAATGTGTAGCGCTATAGGCAGTATCATTCTACCGCTATGAATCCTTACCCTCTTCTCAAGCAAACTCAACGGCAACGGGTCAGCGATGGTCAGCAAGTCCCCATTCTGGACGGTTGCGATTCATCTAACCGCCTGCTGTTTTTAGCACTGCCTCAACTGGGCGATTTTGATAGCCTTGAGTATGCCTGGTGGTTGCAGCGTGATGCAGAACGGCTGCGGGAGGCAAAGCTAACGGTTCGTGCCGTGGGAATTGGCGAGCGCCCCTCCGGGGAAAAGTTCTGTGCCTATACCGGGTTTTCTCCCGACTGGCTGTTTGTTGACCCCACAGCCGAACTGCATTGTCAACTTGGTCTGTATTCCGGGCTATCACTCAAACTGCCTGCGCTATCCCCGACGCAAAATGCCTGGTTAAACCTGATGTTAATGTGTGCCGGGGTGGGCAGTCCTGGCACACTTGCAGAGGTGTTTCGGGGTTATCGGGGCGATCGCCATGCTGCCCAACTGATCGCTGATAATGAGACAGTGAAAGCAGCTCCACTACCTGCCTTTAAAGGCTCATTCTTTAAACTGGCTGGAGGAACCGGGTTTCAACGTCCTTTTGAGTTGGCAACTCTGCGGTTGCGAAACATGGCAGAGGTTTTGGGAAACTGGAAAACCTATGTGCCCAACACCGCTTATATGACCCAGCGGGGAGGAACGTTTCTGTTCGATCGCGATGGAAGTTTGCTCTATGAACATCGAGATCGAGGCATTCTAGGTTTTGCTGCCAACATGAGTGATCCGCTGTCGTTTCTCTTGACTGAGATAAACTCAAAGTAGTTACAAAGCGTCTGATGGTGAGGCAGGCTTCCTATCTTGCGATCGCCCTTCAGGTTGTTCAAGCTGTAGGCGCTGTTGTTCAGAAGTGTCTGGCAAGTTCCCATCAATCTGAAGTGCTTCAGTCGTGTTTGAAGGCTCGCTTAGTCTCTGAACTTCTTGCTCAAACTGCTGCTGTCCCTCATTAAAGAACCGTTCTGCTGCGGTTGGATAGTTGAGTGCAGCATTAATTTGAGTCAAGTCTGGAGAGGCGAAACTGGGTTGCGCGAGAGTAGGAATCAGGATAGTGGCGATCGCCATTCCCAACCAGTTGTGTTGAATCGTTAGGTTAAACATATCCCGACTCCTGAAGCGAAAGAGAACCATCGGGGATAATAGATTATCTCTGTCTCAATTTTAGCGCTCTGCTCAATAGGCATGTTTTCACAGCAATTTCCACTTGGATAAACTACAAATCCCTGTAGGGGCAGTTCGCGAACTGCCCCTACGTTATGGCTCGCCTATCCGAAAATGGCTGTAAGAGGTCTGTTTTCAAGCGTGAGAGCTCTCGGTTTCGCGCTTGAAAACAGACTCAGATCTGGCAATCCCCTTTACTCAAGCATTTCCAGGTTTCGTACCGCACCTTGATCGGCGCTAGTTGCCAGCAATGCATATGCTTTGAGCGCTGCTGTGACCCGCCGTTTGCGGGGCTGTTCAGGCTTCCAGGCATCCTTACCTTTGGCTTCCATTGCCGCTCGACGGTTGGCTAATTCCTCCGCTGGTAGATCTACATTGATGCTGCGATTGGGAATGTCGATGAGGATGCGATCGCCATCCTGCACTAGCGCAATATTGCCGCCTGCTGCCGCTTCTGGAGAAGCATGACCAATCGAGAGTCCGGAGGTACCCCCAGAAAAGCGTCCATCGGTCAACAAGGCACAAGCTTTGCCTAGCCCCTTCGATTTGAGGTAGCTGGTTGGATAGAGCATTTCCTGCATCCCCGGACCACCACGCGGACCTTCATAGCGAATAATCACGACATCGCCTGGTTGCACCTCATCCCGGAGAATTCCGTTGACAGCAGCATCCTGGCTTTCATAAATACGTGCCTTGCCTTCAAAGACCAAAATGCTTTCGTCTACGCCTGCTGTCTTGACGATGCAGCCGCGCTCAGCCAAGTTACCGTGTAGCACCGCGAGTCCGCCCTCGGCGCTGTAGGCATTCTCGATGCTGCGAATACAGCCGTTTTCCCGATCTGGGTCGAGGGAGGGCCAGCGGGTTGATTGGCTAAAGGCTTGCTGCGTGGGAATGCCTGCCGGGCCAGCCTTAAAGAAGGTATGGACAGCTTCGTCATCGGTACGCATAATATCCCAGCGATCGAGCGCTTCCTTCATCGTCTGACTGTGAACGGTAGGTACATCTGTGTGGAGCAACCCAGCCCGATCTAGCTCACCGAGAATACCAGGAATGCCACCAGCCCGGTGAACATCTTCAATGTGATACTTTTGCGTGTTGGGAGCAACCTTGCAGAGCTGAGGAATCTTGCGCGAGAGGCGATCGATATCTGCCATCGTGAAATCAACCCCTGCTTCGTGGACAGCAGCCAGCAGGTGCAGAATCGTGTTGGTCGATCCGCCCATTGCGACATCTAACGCCACAGCGTTCTCAAAGGCTTTGACACTGGCGATCGAGCGAGGCAGCACCGATTCGTCATTCTGCTCGTAGTAGCGGCGAGTAATGCTAACGATGGTGCGGGCAGCATTAATAAACAGATCCTTGCGGTCAAAATGGGTCGCTAGCGTGGTGCCATTGCCAGGTAGAGAAAGCCCAATCGCCTCAGTGAGACAGTTCATCGAGTTGGCAGTGAACATGCCAGAACAAGAGCCACAGGTTGGGCAGGCAGAACGCTCATATTCCTCGACAACTTCGTCACTGACGCTGTCATTTGCGGCAATCACCATCGCGTCTACCAAGTCCAACTTGTTTTCCGAGAGCTTGGTTTTGCCCGCTTCCATTGGGCCACCGGAGACAAATACAGCAGGAATGTTGAGCCGCAAAGCTGCCATCAACATACCGGGAGTGATCTTGTCACAGTTGGAAATGCAAACCAGAGCATCGGCACAATGGGCATTGGCCATGTACTCGACCGAATCAGCGATGATCTCGCGTGAGGGTAAACTATAGAGCATTCCGTCATGCCCCATTGCAATCCCATCATCCACCGCGATCGTGTTAAATTCTTTGGCGACACCACCAGCGGCTTCAATCTCACGGCACACCAGTTGACCCAGATCCTTTAGGTGAACGTGTCCGGGCACGAATTGGGTAAAAGAATTGGCAACTGCAATGATAGGCTTCTCGAAGTCCTCAGTTTGCATTCCGGTGGCGCGCCAAAGCGCGCGGGCACCGGCCATATTGCGTCCCTGAGTGGTGGTTTTGGAGCGATAGGTCGGCATGGCGCATTCTATATAGCTAGGGTTTTTAAACAGTCTAGACGGTTAAGTCCTAAATCTTTTTGCAAAAACAGGAGCACTCCGTGGACTAGTACTAAAGTTAGCTGTATTTCCAGTGCAACTACGAGTAGACAGCAGCCCCCCATGCCATCAACTGCTAAACCGATTCGGCTGTTTATCAGCTATCGCAGCCAAGACCCGGATATGAGCCTGGCCCAGCGCTTTTATGAAGCACTGGAAGCGGCGGGATATGAGTCATTTATGGCAGGAGAAAGTATTCGGCTCGGAGAAAACTGGGCACAGCGAGTAGATGAGGAACTGGAGCGGGCGGATTACTTTTTGCTGTTGCTGTCGCCCAAGTCCGCAACCAGTGAGATGGTGACCGAAGAGGTAAGGCGGGCAAAGGAATTGCGCGCTCGCCATCCTCAACACAAACCTGCAATTCTCCCCATCCGGGTCAACTTTCCCTGGGACTCACCGCTTAATTACGACCTGCGCGGCTACCTCAACCGCATCCAGCAGCGCGAATGGAAAACGGAAGCCGACACCACCAAAATTCTCCAAGAAATTCTCACCCTCCTAGCAGCAGGTTCTCCCCCATCTCCCTCCTTTGCTGAATCTGAAGAACCTGACTCCCAGCCCCTTACCCCCTATCCCTTCCCCCCTCCCAACTCTCCACCCCTTCCCATTGCTGAACCTGAACTCCCCGGAGGACAGGTTGATCTCGCCTCAGTGTTTTATGTAGAAAGGGAGCCGATTGAAGCAGACTGCTATGAGGCGATCGCCCGCTCTGGTGCCCTGATTCGGATCAAAGCACCGCGTCAGATGGGTAAGACCTCCCTGCTGTCGCGAATCTTGCAGCAGGCAAAGGAACTGGACTACCTCACCGTGCCGCTCAGCTTTCAGCTTGCCGATACCGCTGTCTTTGCCGATTTGGATAAGTTTTTGCGCTGGTTTTGCGCCAGCATTGGACGCAGACTACGGCTTCCCAACCGCCTGAACGACTACTGGGACGAAATCTTTGGCAGCAAAGACAATTGCACCGCCTACTTTGAGGAATACCTGCTAACTGAAATCAACAGTCCGTTAGCGTTGGGGTTAGACGAGGTAGACTGCGTGTTTCAGCATCCTGAAATTGCCGCTGACTTTTTTGGGCTGCTGCGCGCCTGGCACGAAGACTCCAAAAGCCGCGACCTGTGGAAGAAACTACGGCTGGTAGTGGTGCATTCCACCGAGGTCTACATTCCGCTAAACATTAACCAGTCGCCCTTTAATGTTGGCTTACCGATTGAGCTACCCGAATTCACACCCGCGCAGGTGCTTGACCTGGCAAAGCGACACGGACTGAACTGGAGCCTCGATCAGGTTGAGCAACTGATGAATATGGTCGGCGGACACCCTTACCTGGTTCGCGTTGCGCTCTACCAAATCACGCGCGGAGAAACCTCCCTCACCGAACTGCTCCAGTCTGCTCCCACCGAAGCCGGACTATATGGCGACCACCTGCGCCGACACCTGTGGAACCTGGAACAGCACCCAGAGTTGGCTAAAGCAGTGAAAGTGGCGATCGCCTCCCCTGATCCCGTTCGCCTAGAGTCGGTGCAAGCCTTTCAACTGCACAGCATGGGCTTAGTTCACCTCAAAGGAAACGATGTACAGCCCCGCTGTGATTTGTATCGACGGTACTTTAGCGATCGCCTGCGGAGGAAGTAGGCGGGAGGTGGGAGGTGCCAAAAAACCGGAGTAGCTCCTCGGTCACTGCATCGGGAGCCTCTTCGGGTAAGAAATGTCCGCAGTCCAATGTCTTGCTCTCAACCTGTTGAGCGTACTTGCGCCACACCTCAGGAACATCATAAGTGCGGTGCACAAACCCCTTCGCGCCCCACAACACTAGCAGTGGACACTGGATCTGCTGGGTCAAGTCTTGTCGGTCATGCTCAAGGTCAATGCTGGCGGCCGCGCGATAGTCTTCACACGAGGCATGAATGGCATCAGGTTGACTAAAGCAACGCACATACTCAGCCATTGCTTCATCGGCGAACACGGTGCCTGGTGCACTCCACCGCTTCAACTTTTCGGTGAGGTAGTAGACCGGGTCAGCACCAATCAAGCGCTCTGGTAAGCCATCGGGCTGAATTAGGAAAAACCAATGATAGTATCCGGTTGCAAAGTGCTGGTCTGTAGTCACGTACATGTGGTACGTCGGAACAATGTCCATCACGCAAGCTCTTAAAACCTTCTCAGGATGGTCGAGTGCCAAGCGATGTGTAACTCTGGCTCCACGATCGTGACCTGCGACAAAAAAGGTTGGATGGTCAAAATAAGCCATTACTTCGACCAGGTCGCGTGCCATTGCTCGCTTTGAATAGGGAAAGTGATCGGCTGTAGTGGTTGGTTTGGAGCTGTCTCCATAGCCACGTAAGTCAGGGCAAATGACGTGGAAGTGCTCGGTTAAATCAGGAGCAACATTGTGCCACATGACCTGCGTTTGAGGATAGCCATGTAACAGCAACAGCGGAGTGCCTGTTCCACCATGAACTAGATTGATTTCCGCTCCAGTCGTTTGCACTTTGACGGTATCAAAGGCTTGTGGGAAGAGTCCCATATTACGGCATCCCATACTGAGCACAGTCTGCTCAACCCTAGCACGAGGGCAATACAGTGAATTCTCCAGGGGCGATCGCTCCCACTAGCTCAAGATTGAGTCAATCAGTTTGCTTAGAACGGCAATAAACACCCGTTACGGTTTCAATTTAGGAAAGAGGCGTGAAAATGATGGTACAAACTCAAACATGCAGGATTTTATCGTTCATCGTTCTATATCCTTCATCCCTCATCCCTCATTCCTATGCCCCCCTCCTACGAATACCAAGTTGGCGGCAGTCTCCCCGCAGATGCACCGACCTATGTGACCCGACAGGCAGACTGGGACTTGTGTGACGGCTTAAAGGCTGGCGAGTTTTGCTATGTGCTGAACTCGCGACAGATGGGTAAGTCAAGCCTGCGGGTGCAGACGATGAAGCGGCTCCAGGCGGATGGACTGGCGTGTGCGGCGATCGACATTACGGCGATCGGGGGGCAGGAGGTGACTCCGCACCAGTGGTATGCAGGGGTGATTCGCAACCTGGTGAGAAGCTTTGGACTGACGCAAAAGTTGGATTTGCGGGGGTGGCTACGGGAGCGGGAATTTCTCACACCTGTACAGCGATTGGGCGAGTTTGTCGAAGAGGTGCTGCTGGTGGAGCTGCCGCAGCAGATTGTGATTTTTGTGGATGAGATTGATAGCGTCCTCAGCCTGAATTTTCCGATTGACGATTTCTTTGCCTTTATTCGCTCTTGCTATAACCGTCGGGTCGATCAGCCGATCTACAAGCGATTGGTGTTTGCCCTCGTGGGTGTGGCGACTCCCTCTGACCTGATTCGCGATAAGAGCCGCACGCCGTTTAATATTGGGCGGGCGATCGCCCTCTGCGGTTTTCAGCTTAAAGAAGCAATGCCGCTGATTCGGGGGCTAGAGCAGAAGACCAGCAATCCCGAAGCGTTGCTCAGTGCAATGCTCGACTGGACGGGCGGACAGCCGTTTCTCACCCAAAAGCTGTGTAAGTTTGCCCTGAATCGCCCTGACCCGATCGCCCCTGGCAATGAGTCTGCCTGGGTAGAAGCGCTGGTGCGATCGCACGTCCTGGAAAACTGGGAATCGCAGGACGAACCAGAGCATTTAAGAACGATTCGCGATCGCATTCTCCGAGATCAACGCCGCGCCAGTCGGCTGCTGGGGCTGCACCAGCAAATTTTGCAGCAGGGCGAACTGGACGCAGACGACAGCCCCGACCAGCTAGAGCTACGCCTCACCGGAATCGCCTATGAACACCAGGGCAAGCTCAAGGTCTATAACCGCATCTACGCTACCGTGTTTGACTTGCGCTGGACGGAAAAGGAACTGGGGCATCTGCGCCCCTATGGGGAGGCGATCGCCGCTTGGCTTGCCAGTGACCAGCAGGACGAGTCGCGCCTGCTGCGCGGACAGGCGCTTGTGGATGCTCAGCGCTGGGCCGCCGACAAGAACCTCAGCCAGCAAGACTTCCTGTTTCTCACCGCCAGCCGCGAACGGGATATGCAGGAGGTGCAGGTGGCGCTAGCGGCAGAACGGCAGGCTAATCAGATTCTCAAAGAGGCAGAGCAGCGGGCAAAGCGGACGATTCGGCGGGGGGTGATTGGGCTGGCGGGAATTTCGGCAGTGGCGATCGCCCTAATTATTTGGGCAGGTTTCGCCTTTAACAACGCCAGTCGCCAGATTGCAACTGCCAAGGACGAAGCCCAACAGTCCAAAGATGAACGAGAGCGGATGCAGGAGGCAAGCGACGCTGCTGAACAGAAGCTTGAAGCAACGACGCAGAATTTACGCAAGGAGCAAACTGAAAGAACTCGACTAAACCAGGCAACTCGGAAAGCTCAGCAGCAGGCAACAGCCGCTCAGACTGCCGCTCAGCAAGCTAGGGTAGACCAAGCCACCGCCCAAGCCGCCGCAGATGATGCTAGACAGCAACAAGCTGCCGCCCAGACTGCTGAAGCCGCCGCTAGAGCAGAGCAACGCCTAGCTACAGAGCAAGCGGCCGCCGCTAGGCAGGAACGAGAGCAAGCGCAAATCGCAGGCAGGCTAGAGCAACGCGGCACTACCCTACTGCGATATCAGCCTGTCCGGTTTACCGAAATCAGTACGTTGCTGCGAGCGATGGAGTTGGGGCAAGACTTGAAAAACCTGATTCAAGCAAGCCCTAGCCCCGTGGCGACCAATACGCTGTTGCTGCAAGGCTACCCCGCCACTAGCCCTATACTGGCGCTCAGAATTGCTGTTAATAGCGTCCTGGAGGAGTGGAGTTTCCGGGGAGCGTTTCGTAGCTTTAGTGAGGACGGGCAACGGCTGGTGAGCTACTCTGAGGAAGACAACATATCCCACCTGTATGACCTATCGGGCAATGAGCTAGCTCAGTTTCAAGGATATTTCCTTGACTTTAGCGAGGACGGGCAACGGCTGGTGAGCTACTCCCAGGAAGACAACATATCCCACCTGTATGACCTATCGGGCAATGAGCTAGCTCAGTTTCAAGGATATTTCCTTGACTTTAATGAGGACGGGCAACGGCTGGTGAGCTACTCTGAGGAAGACAACATATCCCACCTGTATGACCTATCGGGCAATGAGCTACGTAGCTTCCAGGGCGAGTTTCGTGGCTTCAGTGAGGACGAGCAACGGTTGGTGAGCTACTCCTTTACAGACAATACCTCTCGACTATATGACCTATCGGGCAATGAGCTAGCTCAGTTTCAAGGATATTTCCTTGACTTTAGCGAGGACGGGCAACGGCTGATAATTTACTCCAATCAAGACAACACATCCCGCCTGTATGATCGATCGGGCAATGAGCTACGCAGCTTTCAGGGCGAGTTTCGTGGCTTCAGCGAGGACGGGCAATGGCTAGTGAGCTACTCCTTTACAGACAATACCTCTCGCCTATATGACCTATCGGGCAACGAGCTTGCACCCCCGTTTCAGGGAATGTTCCTTGGCTTCAGTGAGGACGGGCAACGGCTAGTGATTTACTCCAATCAGGACAACACATCCCGCCTGTATGATCGATTGGGCCATGAGCTACGCAGCTTCCAGGGCGAGTTTCGTGGCTTCAGCGAGGACGGGCAACGGTTGGTAAGCTACTTCTTTACGGACAACACCTCTCGTCTATATGACCTATCGGGCAATGAGCTAGCTCAGTTTCAAGGATCTTTTGGTAACTTCAGCGAGGACGGGCAACGCTTAGTTATTGGTAACCGTCTATACGACTTATCCAGCCGTTTGTTAGCTGATTTTCAAGCTTTTAGCGTTCAGTTTAGCCCAAATGGGCAACGACTGGTAATTTACTCTAATCAGGACAACACCTCTCGCCTGTATGATCTAGCGGGTAATGAGCTAAACCAGTTCCAGGGAGTGTTCCGTCGCTTTAGAGAGGATGGGCAACAGCTGATGATCTACTCTTATGAGGACAACATCAATCGCCTATATGACTTAGCGGGCAACGAGCTGGTCAGCCTTGAGGGATCGTTTCGTGGCTTCAGTGAAGACGGGCAACAGCTAATGATCTACTCCGATCAAGACAACACCTCTCGCCTGTACGATTTAGCGGGTAACGAGCTAAACCAGTTCCAGGGATTTTTTCTCGGCTTCAGTGAAGACGGGCAACAGCTAATGATCTACTCCGATCAAGACAACACCTCTCGCCTGTACGATTTAGCGGGTAACGAGCTAAACCAGTTCCAGGGATCTTTTCTCGGCTTCAGTAAAGACGGGCAACAGCTAATGATCTACTCTTATGAGGACAACATCAATCGCCTATATGACTTAGCGGGTAACGAGCTTGTCAGCCTTGGGAGATTGTTTCGTGGCTTCAGTGAGAACGGGCAACGGCTGGTAACTTACTCCTTTGCGGACAACACCACTCACCTGCATGGACTATCGGGCAATGAGCTCGTTCCCCCGCTCCAGGGAGAGTTCGGTGGCTTCAGCAATGACGGGCAACGCCTAGTGACTTCCCTACAAAATGAGAATACCAGTCAGATTTATGACCTGTCGGGCAATCTGTTAGCTGAGTTTACAGGTTCTACCATCAATCAAACCTTCCATAGAGATCTATCGCTGGGCTTTAGCCCCGATGGGCAGCGACTAATGACGGTTTCGGGCGATGGCTATATTCGCCTCTGGCCCATCGATAACGGGCTGGATGATTTGCTGGCGCAGGGGTGTGAGCGGCTGGAGGGATATTTTAGGGCAAATCCAGAGGAGCGGTTGGAAGTGTGTGAGGAGAGATGAGGGATGAAGGAGAGGGGGCGATCGCCAGTTCCCTCGATTGCCTCCATTCCCTTAATCCTTTGAACCTGTGCCAAAAAGGTTTAGCCTATCATCAGCGCAGCAGGGAAGTGTTTGAGGGCTTCCCCAATCGGTAAGCTTGCGTTAGCTTGGAGGGACTGATCAGAGATTGCGTCTTTCCAACTGGAAGCTAATCCAGCAGGCAATTCAACGGCAGTATCAGCCCAGATTTGTTCGCCTAATGGCAACTGACCTGCTTCAAGCAAACCAGTGAGGAAACGGGGGGCAATGGCGATCGCCGTCTTCCCTTCAAAGCTGCGGGCAAAGGCGATGACGTGGTCTTTGAACTTACCAGTGACAGTTAGCGGCTGATAGTCTCCTTGCTCAAACAGTGCCCGATGTACCTTTCTTGCTTGCAGAACCTTGAAGGTTAGGAATAGTTTGATCCGACCGTCTGTTCTCGTCTCAAGCAAACTGTTGATGAGTGACAGACTGTCTTTTTCAATTCCGGTTTTTAGCTCGTGCAGGCAAGAAATTCGCTGGTCATAGTCAACCGGACGGCGGTTATCTGGGTCAACCAAACTCAAATCCCAAAATTCGGTTCCCTGATATAAATCGGGCACACCAGGAGCCGTATTTTTGAGCAAAACTTGGGAAAGAGAATTGAAAATGCCGTAATCTGCAATCTGCTTTTGGAAAGGCAAGAACTCCTGCAAGAAGTCATTTCCTTTATCCGGATCTAAAACCTGTTCGACAAACTTCAAATAGCCTTCTTCATACTCAGAGTCAGGACGCAACCAGGCCGTGTGAACTTTAGCTTCTCTCACTGCTTTGATCACATAATCCTTGATTCGAGTTGTGAAGGTAGCGCGACCGCTATTCTGATCAAACGGAAAAGCTCCTAACAGCGTTTGATAGAGAAAGTACTCATCATTCGCACTAGGAATCACTCTATCGTCAGTTTGCAGCTTCTTCGACTGGTTGATCTCACTCCAGCGCATCGCCTGTCGCTCCCACTCTTCGGGGATCTCAGAAATGATGTTGAGGCGCGATCGCACATCTTCACCCCGCTTTGTATCATGAGTCGCTGTAGCACTCATGGAATGTTTCCAGTACTCATTTCTGCGTTGATTAAACTCATGAAATGCAGGTAGCGAAATACCAAACTGCCCCGGATTTCCACCCACTTCATTCAGGGATAACAAACGGCTGTAAACATATAGCAGCGTATCTTCAACCCCTTTTGCCATAAGTGGGCCAGTTAACTGCTGAAATCTCATGACAAAGTGTAGCCACTCTTCTTGTTGAGCTTGAGTAAGAAATTCGTCATACTCCAACAGCAGCAGTTTTCTAATAAAGTCCAGTTCGTTGGGCAACAAAGGAACATTTTCTTTGGCTGCTTCAATAACCTGATTGACCTGCTTTCGATCTGACTCCGTGAGTCCTTGAGGATTAATATAAGTTCGATACACCGGAAACAGTGCCAACACCTCCACCAATGCCCTTTGCAGTCCGTTCAAGGTAAAGTCGCTGCCTTGCCGAGTTTGACCTGCAACTCGCTTTAAACTGAGTGCTAGGTTCTCCAAATCTCCAGCCAAGTTTCTCTCGATAATTAACTTCTTTTTCTCGACGACGAGTTGCTTGTAGGGCTGATTGGATTCAGTGAATCGAGTATAGATTTTCTGCAATCGCTGCTCGGTTTCACACCGACAAAACACGCCATTGACGTAGTTCATGAAGTCATAACCGCTGGTTCCCTCAATTGGCCAGATGTCAGACAAATCTTCTTCAAGTTCAAGAATTTTTTCGACCGTGATGTAAACATCACCCATCTTTTCCCTGAGCCGCTCCAGATATTGACCTGGATCGTACAGTCCATCAATGTGGTCGATTCGGAGTCCGGTAATCTTTCCCTCTTCGACTAATTGACCAATCAGGGAATGGGTCTTGTGAAACACTTTGGGCTCTTCAACTTTTAGAGAAATCAACTCGTTGACGGTAAAGAATCTGCGGTAGTTAATTTCTTCTGCGCCCACTTTCCAAAAAGCAAGACGATAAAACTGTTCAGACAGTAAATGATCGAGCGGATTGAAGCTTTCGGGATTTCCTTTTTGCCCATTAAAGAATTCTACGTTGCTATTTACAAATTCTTTAACGTCCTGATTTTGATTGTAGAGTTCCCAGAGCAAGCGTTTGACAAATTCAACTTGGTCGTAACGCTCTTTGCCTTTTGCTTCAGTTGGAATATTTTTGACAATGTAGAGAATGCCGAGCAGTTTGACAAAATCAGGATGATGTCTACCCAGTGATCGCGCCAATCCACCTAAATTTTGCGTGATAAATCGAGCGTAAGATTCAACTCGAACGGGTAATTTTAAGCTGTAATAATTAACGGTCAAACCTGTTTCATCATAGCCAAGCTGAATCTCACCGTTTTCCAAGCATCGCCCGTAAAAGTTTCCTAGCAGCGGTGCAAGTACCCGTCCTCGAATGTCTTCGTAGGAATGGTTCCATTCAATATCAAAGAAATCAAAAGATTCAGAGTCAGGACCATTCTCCAGGACATCCATCAAAAGCTTGTTTTGAGTGTCGTAGGCCATGTGATTGGGCACAATGTCCTGAAGCCAACCTATCTCATGCTTTTGAAGTTCGTCAACTAGCGTCTCAAATTCTTCCTGTGTACCCAATTCGGGGTTAATTTGCGTTGGGTCAACAATATCGTAACCGTGAGTACTGCCTGCTCTAGCTTTGAAAATAGGCGAAGCATAGAGGTCAGAAATTCCAAGATCTGCTAGATAAGCAACAATCTGTTTTGCTGCCTCAAAGGGAAATCCTGCATGAAATTGAATTCGGTAAGTAGAGGCTGGAATTCTCATTTTTAGGTTAGGAAGAGATAAGTTAGAATTTGACGCTAAGTTGAACATCAATAGACTTAGGATTTTAGATCTGCAACTTCTTTAAGAAGCCGCAGATCTGACACTTCACCCCAATCTATTTAAGCCTGATAAACGGCAAAACTTTGAGCTGGGATCGATAACGATGAATCAGATTTAGATGCCAAACTATCTGGCAAAGACGCACCCGAACCCATCCACTTTTGATCAGCAGAGTCTAATATTTTTTGCCAATTGCCATTGGGTAAATCTGTATTAAAACCTACCGCTTCATTGTTGAAATTCAGAATGCAAAATAGCTTGCTGCTATCCTGCCAGCGATGTAAAAACAGTAGCTTGTTTTCCTCTTGCACCGTAGCTTCTAAGTTTTGCTTATCGAGGTTCTTTAGCGCAGGAATAGTGCGGCGTAGATGAATTAGATGTTGATAAAGATCCCGTAAGGCTTTGTGCTTTCCTTCCTTTTGCTGCTCCCATTTCAACTGAGATTGCTTAAAGGTTTCAGGACTTTGAGGATCGGAGTATTCTCCTTCTAAATGGAATGCCGAGAATTCCCGTTTTCTGCCTTCTCTGACTGCCTCAACCAGGTCGGGATCAGTGTGGCTCACAAAATACAGGAAAGGAGATTCTTCGCCATACTCTTCACCCATAAACAGCATCGGAATGTTAGGGGACAGCAATAGGGCACCTGCCGCCAGTTTTAACGCTTCAAAGGAAACCAGGGTAGAGAGGCGATCGCCCAACATCCGATTCCCAACCTGGTCATGATTTTGGGTGCAAATTACAAACTGATAGCCAGGGCGATCGCTGGCATCGCTGCCGTGATAACGCTTGCGTTCAGCAGCATATTGCCAGTCATAAACAAAGCTGTTTTTGTATGCCTTTGCCAACTGTTCACAAGTGCCAAAGTCCTGGTAGTAGCCGATTTGCTCTCCTGTTAACAAGGTATGCAAACAGTGATGAAAGTCATCGCTCCACTGGGCATCCATGCCATGACCACCAACTTCAGGTTCGCGAATCACGCGCACATCATTCAAATCACTTTCGGCAATCAGGTAAAACTTGCGCCCCACTTGTTTGGATAGAGCGGCTACATCATCGGCTAATTCCTTGAGGAAATGTTTTGCCCCTAAGTCGTAGATTGCATGAATCGCATCCAGCCGCAGCGCATCAAAATGAAATTGCTCAAACCAGTAAAGCGCATTCTCAATGAAGTAATTTCTCACCCCTTCGCTATGCGCATCATCGAAGTTAATCGCGCTGCCCCAGGGAGTTTTGTAAGTTTCAGTGAAGAAGGGCGCAAAGCTGCTGGTGTAGTTTCCTTCGGGGCCAAAGTGGTTATAAACCACGTCCAAGATGACGGCAAATCCTTCTTGGTGACACGTGTTAATTAACTGCTTTAGACCGTCTGGACCACCATAGGAGTCTTGCACTGCAAAGGGATACACGCCGTCATAGCCCCAGTTGCGACTACCGGGAAACTGAGCAACGGGCATAATTTCGATCGCATTGATGCCTAACTCTCGTAGTTCACCAAGGCGAGAAGCGATCGCCTCAAAAGTACCCTCTGGTGTGAACGTGCCAACGTGCAGTTCATAGATCACCATTTCATCCAGCGGAATCCCTGACCAATCTTGATCTGTCCAGCTAAACGCTTGATGGTCAACCACTTCTGTCGGGCCATGTACACCTTCCGGCTGAAACTGAGAAGCCGGATCGGGGCGATCGAATTCCCCTAAATCATAGAAGTAACGAGTTCCGGGCTGAACGTCTTCAGCCGTGACCTGCCAATAGCCATGCTCACCGGGCTGCATTGGCAATAGTTTTTCTGTGGGGGCAACCAGCTTTACCGCTACCTGGTCTAGCAAAGGTGCCCAAAGCGTGAATTCACAACGATTTCCATCCAGGTAACGAGCGCCAATCTTCACCGCAGATCCCCCTTGTCTGAACGCGTCCTCCTGAAAATAGATGCTTTTGAGCGAAGGTAAAACTGTCGTAGGATGTATCTCTTAGTAGGGGACTAGGGGCTAGGCTGAGTTACTCATTGCTATTTAACGTCAATTCGGCTTAAGCAAACGCAGGCAGAGCAGTGTCAATGAGCAGGGAGGGCTTCTTGGGTTGGTGGCAGTAGGCGATCAAGCCACAGACTAAGTTTACCAGGCAG
>NZ_JACJPJ010000032.1:0-33528 GCF_014696015.1 Oculatella sp. FACHB-28
CACCGTAAAACCTTGTGCTACTCCAAATCCCTTGAGATGTTGAAATGTTCACTCCGTTTGCTGCTTCACTATTTGAAGTATCGAGCTATTCCTCTACCTACTTAACCATTACGGTTTCAGCAACGCCCGTTTCTCTAAAAAGAGGCTACAGATGGAAGGGCACCCCGCTCTGCAGGGTGCCCTTCCATCTGTAGCCCTAATTTTTGGAATTGGTATATCCCCTCATTCTCCCATCCTCACCTCAACGTTTCAGATTTCTTGGTAACAAATATGTTTACTTGAGACAGAAGATTGTTATATAAACACTAGAAGTTCATGCACAAGCAATCTCGTAATAGAACTTTAGTGCAGCTGAAATATGAGTTTTCAGGGTTGCTATTTAGGTTTAATTTGCCTCCATCTCTGCGGCTAGACTATTGGGGAATTCTTTGCTGAGGAACTCTAGTTGGTTTTCGGCTTGCTCGATCCGTTCCATAGCAACAGCATCCGTGACGATCGCCTCTAACTGCCGCGAGAGCTGACCCTGGTCAGACTTGAGTCCAAAGGTCAATCAGGTGAGGGTACCTGTGAGAATGGCGATCGCATCTCCTGCTGCACCTGACCCAAAAATTTCGTTGCCTGAAAATCAGACTAAACGTTATACGACCAAGGTTGGTTGCTGCTGTTTTTGTTCGTCTCTTCTTGGATCAGGGTTATTAAAGTTGAAAGGATTGGGCGATCGCTCTATCAACTTCATATGAGCATCAACGTCAAACAGATGCCACACCCGTAACACGATTATTGCAGCAACCTACCTAGGCTAGCTGGAGATCAGAAGTCTCCATGAGCAGCCTGTGAGATGAACTCCAAACGCTTACGCTGCTCTAGCCACTGAAGACAAACCTGTTTGACTAACTGAACATCTTCGGCAGCTAACTGTTCATCGTCCTGTTCAGAAGCAAGAATCTGAGCCACTTTCACGGCTTGATCACGCGGTATACAAGCCTTAACTAGCTCAGATTGAAAAAGCTGCTCTTTCTCCTGGACGGACATCGGTAACCTTCGGTTCATAGCTTTTGCCTTGGAGTCACCTTCAAATCTTCTAAAGTGCCTTCAATAGATCCTATTTTTATAACTGACGCTGAACTGGTAGGACGAAGGACGACAAGCCAACCACAACCACAAGAGTTTAGCCGTTAACACGTTCTAATCTATCCGCTAAAAGGGTATATATGCTTACCACTTTAGATAGAGAAGATTTAGATCGATAACAAACTTCTTCGCCCTCAGTTTTGTAGGAAAACATCATAACAGCACGAAAAATAGTGATCTGTGGGTTTTGTAGTGCACATTTTTTGCCATTTCAGCTATGTACAGTGTGGCGCAAATAGCACTATCGAATTCGGATTGAGAAATGGTTTGACGCTATAGCAGACACATCCGTCCTATTCCTACCCAGAAGGGCGAGAGTTCTCTGTCGGAGGAGCGAAGTATCGAAGCAATAGGCTTTGTAGACTTTCAAAAGCTTCTGGTTAATGCTTCGCCCCTACAACCGGAATTGAAGCGTTTGACCAGTAAATGTTGAAAATCTTCCATCTCTTTACACTTTTAGGAGCTCAATTATGAAACCAGGACAATACTTTTCCCTGACCGTCGGTATCATCTTCTTACTTGTTGGCATAGCCGGATTTATTCCAAGCTTTGTTACTCCCCCTGCCGCTGACCCTGATATGGTGGGTCTCGGAGTCACTAATGGATACGGTTATCTAATGGGGTTATTCCCAATCAATGTTCTACATAACGTTGTTCACCTGACAGTAGGGCTTCTAGGAATTCTTGGCGCTACCTCATTGGGTAGTGCTCGTCTTTTTAGCGGAGTGCTAGCACTCTTCTATGGAACGCTAGCGATCTTGGGACTGTTTCCTGCGACTCAGTCCACCTTGGGTTTAGTCCCCATTTTTGGTAACGATGTCTGGCTACATGCACTTACCGCTGCGATCGCCACCTACTTTGGATTTTTTGCTACGCCCAACCTGGCAGAACTGGGTGAAGAAAGCATTCAAAATTAAGCTGCTACTTTCACTCTAAATGACGGGAAAAAAGAGGTTGGGCTTTGTCCAATCTCTTTTCTTTTGTTTTCAACTTCTTTTGTTCGGTGTTGAATCCTGCTAGACAAGATACTGTGTCCTTTGATTATTCGCGTAGAAGTTCCCACGTTTTGAGACCTCCTATGCCAAAGTGAGTGGGACTTACAGCAATTTCTCAATGGGTAAGCTATAGCGTAGGGGCGGTTCGCGAACTGCCCCTACAAAGTTTGTAATTCATACAAGTAGAAATTGCTGTAAAGTATGCGCGTAGTGCTATGAACACGACATGACATCGTAGGGGTGAGTTTGATAGACAAGGGAACTGAGGTTCAACAGCAAAACCTGCCCCGCCGAAAGTAATAGTTAATTGAAATGGTGCAAATCAGCTATGAGAGGCACAGCTCTTTAGGAACACACCTCTCACAACTTGCGTAGAATACAGCGAACAACATTACAACTGTGTCATGGTGGGGTACTCACTCAGTAACTCATCCCTAGAGAGAACATCTCTAGAATCTTGAGGTGACCACAGAAGCTCAAAGACCAACAGCTCATTCGCAGGAATAGCTCCTATGCGCTGTAGGGCAGCTTGCAGTTCAGTTGTAGAGTGAATTGCGCTCAATAGAGGACGATCGCCTCCAGTGCCTAACAGCAACGTAACAACAATATATCCACTGTCAGGATTATTCTCAGTGCTGAATTGGGCTGTCTGTCGATGTACCTGCCCTCCTACGTTAGCCAGAGTCTCTGAACCAAATTTGCTGCGCTCTTCAATCGAGAGTTGCTCAAATAAACGGCTTGCTTCTTGGCGGCTGTTTGCCGTTTGAGAATCGACTCGAACATGGCTCCAATATTCAGGCGATCGCAAGAGCGTCAACACGGTTTCCTGCAGCATTGCACCCAAGCCTTGCTTGGTTTGCAGGTTGTGACGAGTAGCAATTTGCTCAAGCGCTGCCTGAAGAGGGCGTGCCCCTGCCAACAGGGATACCTGAAGTCGGGTAACGGTAACAATGTCATTCAGAAGTTCTCCATTGGGCGATCGTCGGCCGGTTAATCGGTTGCCCGAACGGCTACTCAAGGTGTTAAGCCGCGATGCCATTAGGAAAAAGGGAGCAAAGAAGAATAAGGCGATCGCCGCCAAAACAAAGATAGGCGGAATGCCAATGCTAGCACTAGGGTAGCCCGGACCTGAATCGTAAGGTGAACCGTAGGGAACGGTATTCGGAAGGGGAACTACGACAGGCGGTTGACGGTAGCGATCGCGGGTGTAGTACGGATCTGATCGCCTGCTGGGATAACTGTAGGGATCATTGTAAGGTGAACCGTAGGGATCGCTGTAACCATAAGGATCACTTTGATAGGGCGGTTGTGCATAGCCCCCGCCTCCACCGTAACCTCCCCCATCGGGGATGGGTTCAGCGGGAGCAGGCTCATCAAATGACCCTCCTCTTGCCCGTCCTCCCGTTGTTGCCACGGCGCGATCGCTCGTATCTAAATATTCAGCAAGCGGCAAATGGGCACTGCCCACGTGGATAAGACCAAAGCTAAGGGCAGTTGCTCCTAGCAGCCGGAGTTTTGCCATGAATCCCATGAGACCATTCCTACCAATACCATTTGGCTCATGCTATGAAAAAATCCCAGCGCGCTCGTCTATTGAAGGAAGATATTGGATTGGAACTAAAGGTAGAAAGCTTTGCTTCGTTTGTCTTGGGATTAAGAGATGGAAGCGCGTTGTGCCTCCACCTCTTAATCAGGAATTTGTGCTACATCGTGACCAACGTGGTCTGTGCTGCTGCAATCAGCTCACTGCTGTTGATGCCACGCAGTGTCGCCAGTATGCTGTCATCAGCGCTAATGACCGTGCTGCCGCTACTTTGGGAGAACGAAAGCTGTTCATAGGTGACTCCGTTCATCAGGGCGATGAAATCTTCGCCAATGCGGAAGTCGCTAAACGTATCAGCATCCTCACCAGTAGCGATAACAAAGCGATCGCGGCCTTCCCCACCTAATAGGGCATCTTGCCCCAACCCCCCATAGAGCAAGTCATCGCCCGCATCACCATAGAGTTGGTCATTGCCTTCGCCGCTATAGAGCTGGTCATCGCCGCCCTGCCCAAAAAGGCGATCGTCGCCTTCACCGCCACTGAGAAGGTCATCGCCACCCGCATCATCGCCAGCCTGAACCGTGTTTAAGTCACCCCGGATCAGGTCATTGCCCTCCTCACCATAGAGAAAGTCATCATTGACTGAGCCTGCGATCGTGTCGTCGCCTTCATTACCCCGAACTAAGTCGCGATCGGGACCACCTAAGAGAGTTTCTGCCTGGGGAGTTCCTTCGACTAGAGTAGGCAAAGCATTCTGACCAAACAGCGTCCGGTACATCAACTCATAGATGTACGTATTTTCGTGAGAACTAGGCAAGTCTCCCGCATTCAAGCCATAGGTTTTGGTCAATACGCTGTCAGGAACATCGTTCAGCGTGGCATAGGCAATGCCAAAGGGGAACGTGTTTCCGTTAGCATCTTCAGCCGTGATAAAGGGTTCAGTGTTCCGTCCCTCTTGTCCATCAAGGGGCACTTCAACCGCATCAGAGTCATCAGGCAGGGTAGGGTTTACTTCAACCGTGCCGACGGGTTCATCTGCTTCATCAACGTCATAGACTTGAGGTCCACCCGCATTGCTATCAGCAGATGTAACTAGCAGCGTATTGGGGTCCTCATTGTTGATGAAGTCCATCGCTACGCCGATCGCATCATCTGCCCGTCGAGTTGCTTCAATCAGTCCACGACCGTTGTTGTTGTTACCAAAGTTATCGGTGCCTTCTTCTTCCAGCACCACCATGAAACCATCGGGGTCACGGTTCAGGATGGGCAAGGCTGCTTCTAGCATTTCGGCAACGGTGGGTGGGTCTTCGTTGCCTGGTTGTCCATAGTTGTCTAATCCTGCTTCCGCGTTGGCTTCTTCGGTCGTGTCATTGTAGGTATCTTCTGCCGCAAATATGCCTAGGACCTTGGTCGTGTCTTCAGAAAGGTTTTGTAGTTGCTTACGGTTGTAGACTACTGTGTAGCCTAAATCCTCAGCTTCCTCAATCAGGTTGCGTCCGTCGGTGCGAGTACCCTCTTCACCAAAGAAGCCTGTAGTTCCTTCTGGCAAATAGTCTGTTTCACCCCCACCTAAAATAACGTCAACACCCGATTCCACAATTTCTGCGGTGATAGCTTCGGTTTCACTGCGGCTTTCCACATCGGCTAAAAAGACCCCTGTACCGGGTTCTGCGATGAAGCCAGAGTTGATTACAGCAGTCGCTTTACCAGCGGCGATCGCCTCCTCCATGATGGTCAGGCCCTGTTTCCCAGAGCGTGAAATTACGGGTTCACCCTGTTCATCTAACCCGTAGGAATCGGCTTGAGGCGTAGTGCCCATTGAGTGAACGACTGCTCCGGCATTGGAACTGGGGGTCAGTTCATCTTCGATGCTGTTGATGTAAACGCCTGCATCAGACATCATGTCCCAGTTGAGGCGACCGTCGGGACCTTCTTCCTCTAACCGAGCCAGGGTGAAGTAGGCTGGGGTGGTGCCATCGGGGTGAATGAAGATGACGTTGCCCGTGTCCTCAGTAGTGGCAGGAGCAGAGAGAGGTTCCGGCGCTTCAACAGGAGATGGCAGGGCTTCATCAAACAGCGTTTGATACATCAACCGATAAATTGTTGTGTTGTCGTGGGTGCTGGGCAGCAAATCGGAATTTAGCCCATAAGCTTTGCTGACAACGTCAGAGCCAAAGTCTGGTAGCCCTGCATAAGAAATGCCATAGGGAAAGCGAGTGCCGTCTTCATCAGGTCCGGTAACAAATGGTTCTGTGTTGCGTCCTTCCTCACCATCAAGGGGCACTTGAATAGCATCGGAGCGATCGGGCTGAGTGGGGTTTACGGGAGTAGTGCCAACGTTGCCACCCGCTTGAACGTCTACATCGGTGGTTTGCAGTCCGCCTGCATTGCTGTCTGCGGTAGTGATTAACAGCGTGTTTGGTCGTTCGCTGTCAATGAAATCTTGAGCAACGCCGATCGCCTGATCTGCCCGAATCGCAGCTTCTACAACACCCCGACCGTTATTGTTGTTGCCAAAATTGTCCGTTCCTTCTTCTTCTAGAACGACAAAGAAGCCATCCTCATCCGCAGCCAAAATCGGGAGAGCCACCTCCAGCATTTCAGCAACGGTAGGCGGGTTAAGATTTCCCGGTTGCCCATAGTTCTCTAGTCGCTCAGCAGCGTTGGCTTCCTCGGTGGTGTCATTGTAGGTGTCTTCTGCCGCAAAAATGCCCAGGACTTTGTCGGTGCCCTCGGGCAAACTTTGCAATTGCTCACGGGTGTAGATCACCGTGTAGCCCATCTCCTCAGCTTCTTCAACTAGGTTGCGTCCATCGGTGCGGGTGCCCTCTTCGCCAAAAAAACCTATGGTTCCTTCGGGTAAATAGTCGGTTTCGCCGCCACCCAGGATGATGTCAACGCCCGATTCAACAATTTCTGCGGTGATGGCTTCGGTTTCGCTACGGCTTTCTACATCGGCAAGAAAAACACCTGTTCCGGGTTCTGCAATGAAACCAGAGTTAATTACAGCGGTTGCTTTGCCAGCGGCGATCGCCTCCTCCATAATTGTCGTTCCCTCATCAGTCAAACCTTCTTGAGCAGAAAGGGAGGTAATCGAGTTGCCTTCTTCGTCTAATCCGTAGGAATCTGCTTGAGGCTTTACCCCATAGGCATGAACAACTGCACCCGCATTCGAGGTTGCTGTGAGCTGATCTTTGATGTGCGATAAATAGGAGCCAGCGCTATCCATCCGATCCCAGTTAATGCGACCATCTGGACCCGCAGTCTCATAACGAGCCAAAGCATAGTGAGAGGGCGTAGTGCCATCAGGATGAATGAAAATGACGCTGTTGTTATTTGGAGTATTGCTGCTGTTATCTGACATGGTATTGTCTGGTGTAGAAATTAAGAGTGGATTGAGCAAACCATCGTTAATTCGTTGAGCGTCATCAAATCGCCACTAAGTATTTCTGCTTGTCCAAACATGTCCTATTCCTGAGACTGAGGCACAGCAAAGCTTCCGTGAATCTCGCAGAGCTTCACAGGCTGCAATGACTACAATGCGGGTGTGTAGCCTTTAGTTTGAGCTCAAATTTTTAGGAGTAGCCGTGTTGGAGATGAGGGAGTCGGGTTAAGTGAGCGGTCAACATGTACAAGGATCAACCCGCTACGTTAAGAAATGCCCCTAGTAGGACGTTAAGAGTAAGTAAAGCTTGACGGATCTCCGTCTACAGTCATAGAAAGGTCGAACTTGAAATGTAAACAAGCTAACAGCAGTTTTTCACAAATTATTCAAGATTTCTGAGCTTAAGATTTCTATATGTTGCGAGATAGTCACTCTCTACTCATAAAATCTTAGGATCTGTTCTGGTCGGGCAATCGTTTGCGCTTGAATGGTTTTTCCGCCACGCCCGCTTTCTTTACGTCCCCTAGAATCGTTAAAATACAAGCGATATCTGAGTCAATGTAACTAAATCACCGCCATATTATGAGTGTAGTTAGCCAAGTTATTCTCAACGCCGACGATGAACTCCGCTATCCTACTAGCGGCGAACTTGAAGGTATCAAAGAGTTTTTGCAGACCGGGGAGCAGCGAATTCGGATTGCTGCTGCCCTTTCTGAGAATGAGAAAAAGATTGTGCAAGAAGCCAGCAAGCAGCTTTGGAAAAAGCGCCCTGACTTTATTGCTCCAGGCGGAAATGCTTATGGCGATCGCCAGCGTGCCCTCTGCCTGCGCGACTACGGCTGGTATTTGCGCCTAATTACCTACGGAGTTTTGGCGGGCGACAAAGATCCAATTGAGAAAATTGGGCTAATCGGCGTGCGTGAAATGTACAACTCACTGGGTGTACCAGTTCCTGGTATGGTTGAGTCGATTCGCTGTCTTAAGAGAGCTTCGCTCAGCTTGCTCACTGAGGACGATGCTAAGGAAGCCGCGCCTTACTTTGACTACATCATTCAAGCAATGTCGTAGCGTTGACACGAACCTAAAAATTAACTAAATTTGGCTCCCCACGTTTTGTAGAAATCCTGGCCGCTAATGGTCAAGCTTTTTACAAAATGCGGGGAGATTTTGATCTCAAGCTAAGTTAAAAAAACTCCAACAAAGCGCATGAAACTGGGAAAAGTAGTCAAATCAAATTCTCACTGTGACTATGTCGTGCAGCTAGACGACAAACTAGAGGTGAGCAATCCGCCTCAGGCAGAGGACTATGGATTTGGCAGCTTTGTCAAACTGGAAGAATTAGGCGGACGGCACTGGGCAGTCGGGTTAATTTACAATACTCAACTGTTTAATCCCACGTTTCTCAGCAATGGTCCCCGTCTTTCTAGCGAACCAGACCCTCTGTTTGCGCCGGATTTAGTCAACGAAACCCGAACTTTGCTGGGCACGGTTTTGGTTGGGACGCTGGAGGTGGAGGACGATCGCACCTATGGAGTTCATGGAATTCCCCGCATCGTTGTTCCGGTCAATACTCCCGCATACAAAATGTCCGAGGCTGAGGTGCATCAGTTTCACCGGAATCAGATGCAGCGTCCTCAGTTTTGCTATTACAGTCACTTGCTGCGCTGCGGCGGCAGTTTTGCGGCTCAACTCACCCAACAGGTGCTACAAGAGTTGGCAGACAGCAATCTGTTCCCAGATGCCGATCAGCGAGCTTTAGAAATTCTTTGCAAAGAGTTGTCCTGGAAGAATACGATGGGAGCAATGCGCTAGAGACTGTTTGACTAGAGCTCGCTAAAGTTACTATTGCTTACCAAAAGTCGAATTTTCCCAATCGACTGTAAAGTACGCGCAAAGTAAGCACTGTGTGTTGCCAGGTGTTTCAAAAGGGTGCGGTTTCTATTCGGGCTGCGCTAGGCTAGGAAAAGCTAATAAAAAACCGACAGATTCCGTACGGAGACTGTCGGTCAGTCGTGTGTTCCCTGTTGATGACTCGGCTAGAGTTGAGTCTCCTACAGTATGTCTGGACTTAGATAGGGCGATCGCGATCCTGATCAGCTTCAGCCGTGATTCTGATCACAGATTGTCTTCGCTCTATCGTCTCCCTTTAAAGGCGAGGGTTCACATCTCTAGCCATCTCGCGATACTGCTCTGGGTCACTGTCCGGTCCGGTTTCCAAGGGGGTAGCTTCAGGCTCAGGCAAATTTTGCTTTGGAGCAGTGGCGGCTTTGGCGGCTTCGCTGCCCGCCGCGGTTTGGTCAATTTCGCTGGTGCTAAAGGCTTTCGAAGCCTCATAATCATCCTGAACGTTCACCTCAGGCTGTTTTTCATTACCAGCAGCAATATTCTCAACGGCTTGTTGAGCATCAAAGTTTTGACCTTCTTTAGGAGATTCAGGCATAAAAGACTCCGATAGTGTTTATGTATTAGCAGAGCCATCCTACCGAGTCCGATCGCCCTTCTCTAATATCCCTGGGAGAGATTCGACCTCTCTCTTCAGACGGGAATTGAGCAATCAAAAAACGGTGCCATCGCTCTCCAGTTGAATCGGTGGAGTGCCGCCTCTGAGCGTTGCAGCAATCTGTCGTCCTGCACTCCAGGTACCGCCCTGTAGAACTTTGACTAGGGGCAGGGTCGTTTCTTCCATCCCTAGTTTGGTACGAATGGCTGTAGCAATGTGGTCTAGCAAAATAACAGTTAGCGATCGCCATTCAACAATCACTTCGGACTGTGGTAGATGTGGGGTTTGGGTGACAGCCGCATGTTTTGCCTGTAACAGTCCCAAGTCCAAACACAATCCGCCATTGCGGTATTCGGGCAGACCGGTGAGCTGGTCTAGCCCAGTAATTTCTAATCCCAGTTCTTGCAAAGGCTCTAGGAGGGAGTAGGTCAGCCATTGAGAAAGCTTGTGAAAGGGCACGAGCTGTGAACCGAATCCCGTATCGCGTAGGGCTGAGTGAGCCCACACGTCACCCAGATTGACGTGGGCGATCGCAATTCGTCCTGCCCAAATGTCACCCAGTCCAGCCAAAACCGCCTGTAGAACCGCATTAGTGGGCAGTTTTCCATTTACTGCCTGATTCACCAGATAGCGCACTAGATGTCCGGGACGCGGTTGCTCGCTGCCAAATAGCTCAGAATGTTGCGATAGGACTTTGCCCAGGTTTCGCAGTAGGTTCAAGCGTCCCTGCAATCCGACTAAGGGATTCTCGTCTGTAACCTGAAAACCTTGTGTTAAGTCGGATTCGGTTAACTGCTGTAGTCCTGCTGCGTCTGCCTGTAGGGTTTGGCGATCGCTGGAAAACAGCCCATCACAAAATAGGTTGAAGCTGGCAACTGCCAAACCCTCAGAGCGGCAAAATACTTCACCCGTTTCTGACTCGATGTACTGCCAGGTGGCTCCAGCTCCAGCGTCAAGCAGCACGCTGATTATCGCCAGGTCAAACTTTGCCTCTGCTTTTTCAATCGGGGAAAGGTGAGCAAGACGCTGATCGAGCTGCGCCAAACGCTGCTTTCTTGTGCCTACTTCAAAGTGTCGCCAGCGGCTATGGAATGGAATTTGCAGGTCAGGATAGACTTGCTGTGTCACCTGAATCACGTAGTCGGCAACAGATTCCAACTTGCTCAAATCACAGCGAAAATGCTGAAGCTGATCCTGGCACGCCAGGTCAAAAAGCTGTCCGCACCGTTCCCGAATTGCTGCTGGAGAACGCAGGTAAGCAATCGCCTCTCGCTCCACTGCTGATAAGTTCCCTGTGTTGACGTCCGTGTTGGCATCCATAGATTTATCACCCCTAAACGAGGACAGCTTACCGCGCCGCAAGGTCATACCCGTTTAAGTCATACCCGTTTAAATTGTGTTGTGCAATTCAATCCTGTAGGGGCAGTTTGCAAACTGCCCCTACAGAAAGATCTACAACAAATAAAAATCAAACTGGGATTAGCTTAGTCAGGGACTAGGCTAGCTTACCGCGTCGTTAAGCCAGCTTGTCCGTAAAGTAAGCCAGGTTATCTCGCCAGGAAGCTGGCTTAGCTGGGGATTGAGCTAACTTAGCGGGACACGAAGCTAGCCTACCTAGAGGTGAAGTTAACCCAGCGTGCAACGAAGCCAAAGTGGCTACATTGCGAGATCAGTTTGCGTACTGTTGAACGGCTAGCACCAGTTTGTCTGTCCAGTGCTGCACCAGTTCAGCGTCGGCTGCTTCCACCATTACCCGAATCACGGGTTCCGTGCCGGAGGCTCTGACGAGAATGCGGCCGCGATCGCCCATCTCGGCTTCTGCCTGAGCGATCGCCTGCTGTAAGCAGGCATTGTCCTTCCAGTTGAGGCGGCGATCGCGGTCTTCTACGCGCACATTCCGCAGCAGTTGCGGATAGGTTTGAAAGCTCTGATCAACCATTTCAACAAGGGAAACGCCAGATTGACGCACGATAGTAGCCAAATGCAGCGCCGTTAGTAACCCATCACCTGAGACACTGTAATGCGGACAGAGAATATGACCAGACTGCTCACCGCCCAGCATATAACCGTGTTTCACCATTTCTGCATGAACGTACTGGTCGCCTACGGCAGTGCGAATGAGCTTACCGCCTTGCCGCTCCCAGGCGCGTTCAAAGCCCAGGTTTGCCATTACGGTCGAAACGATGGTGTTGCCGGGAAGCCGGTTTTGCTGGCGCAGAGTTTCGCCCCAAAAATAAAGAATGTAGTCGCCATCTACAACGCGTCCCTGAGCATCGACTGCCATAGCCCGGTCTGCATCACCGTCAAAGGCTACGCCCAAATCGGCATCGTGTTCTTGAACAGCAGCTTTGAGTGACGCAAGGTGGGTAGAGCCGCAGTTGACATTGATGCGATCGCCATCTGGGTAGTCGTGCAGACAAATTACGTCTGCCCCCATTGCCTCAAAGACTGCTGGGGCTAACTGTGCTGCTGCGCCCCAAGCCAGATCTAGCACGATTCGCATTCCTGTCAAGTTGCCGTGGGGAATCAGCGGTTGCTGAAGCGACTCGACATACGCTTTTACCAGTTCTGGTCGGTGATAGTGCTGTCCTGGCTGAAAAGCAAGCTGTTTTTGCTGGCTAGCCCAACCGCCTTCACCCCGCAGCGCGGATTCAATTTGGGTCTGCAATTGGGGTGAGAGCTTAGTGCCGTTTGCGGCAAAAAACTTAATGCCGTTGTCTTCGGGGGGATTGTGGCTCGCAGAAATCATCACGCCGCCAATCGCCTCTGACGTGCTGGTCAGGAAAGCCACGGTAGGCGTAGGGCACAATCCCAAATTCCAAACTTCTAGACCCGCTGCGGTCAATCCAGTAGACAACGCAGTCGCTAACATCGGGCTAGAGTTACGAGAATCTTGTCCCAGGATGATCAGCCCCGGTTTTGCTGTAGTTGCCTGCAATACTCGACCGGCCCAAAACCCCACCTGTAGTGCTAGGGGCACGCTCAGCAAGTCATCCACTTGCCCACGAATGCCGTCCGTCCCAAATAGCTTTGTTGCAGGTAAAACGAGAGGTTCCCAATCCGCGCTGTGCAGCGTCACGGGTTGAGTTGCAGTAAAACCTGAGTTAGTCTGACTGGGACGGGATGTCCAGTCAGAGGATACAGAAGATAAAACCATATCAGACACTCCACACATCTCACACACTGGAGCATACCACCTTCGTAAAGATCCCTAAATATTTCCGATGAGAGAGCCACAATTCGTGCTTGCATTCTTCTCATCCTGAATAGTTGCAGTGGATTACATCTCTCTAAAGGTTTTTTCTCAAGAGGACGCTTCCCGTTGAACACACTCTTGTACAGACGAAATGAATTGCGCCTCATCAGGATCAATTCGTGTGGAGACGTAAACCTGTGAGGACGTAAATAGGACGCACTTCGGTGCGTCCTATTTAAAAATTCAAATCTAAAAATTCAAAATAAATTGTCTTACAGCCCGACTTCTGCCAGGAGCGATCGCATTTCTACCCAGGTCAACCCCTGCTGAATGTAGTGAGGAATTTGGGGGTTGTAAGGACTTTCTACTCGATCGATTGAGATGATTTCTGCCTCATCCGGTAAGACTGGAATATCTGGGTCAGCGGCAGTCGGGTGCATCAGCGAACTGGAAAAGCCCCTGAAAATTGCGATTTGGTCAGCCTCTCCGGCGATCGCCACTTCTACCAGCAGCACTTCATCTGGACGTTTAATCGTGTATTGTTCCAGTCGATGCCCCACGCCGCGCTCCATATGCTTCACCTCTGCTTATTTGCGCTTATCAATGGATCTACTGCTGCACCGCAGAACGTCCCTGTTTGCCCAACCTGACCAGAACAAAGTAAATCAGATACAGCATGTAGATAATCAGTCCAACAATTCCCAGAAAACCGAGGAAACCGGGAGCCGAGTTGGCGTGAAAGAAATCTTTGTAAATCAGAGGAGCTTCTAACCAGACCTGACAAATCGGCAAGCCAAATGTTTCTCTCGACAAGGCACAGCGCACAAAAGGAACGGTAGCGATCGCTGCCACAATGCTATAGACGGTCACTGCCCAACGCCAAGAGGTAAAGGTCAGCTTCAACGGCTTGATGGGCTGGTCGTCAATTTCTTCATTTAAGTCCACCCAAAACCAGAGGCAAATGGGGATCAGAACTGTCGCTATCAAACCGGCGATGAAACCGACTAAAATTCCCCCAATCATCAGATAAACCGTGATAGCTAACAGGCTAGCAACACGCCAGTAGATTAGCAGGAGCCGCTGCATCGGTTCATTCTTTTGCACAAATGCCCAGATCAAAAGAATCAGGGGAAATAGAACCGTAAATAGAAGAGCCAGTCGGTAATCAGTCCAAACGAGCGATCGCAGAAGTTCCTCTTGCATAACTTGCCTAACTTAATGTCCCAGAAAAACCCAAAACTTCCGATTTTTCCACACTCCAGCGTAACATTCTCAGCTTCATCCCGATTTCCCCTACCCCTAACTCAGGAAATCGTACATACTCAATCAATACGCTCGTCCCAACTTCTAATCATTTCATTTCAAGAGAACCATGAAGCTGATCAAGCTTCTATTTATCCGACATGCTCAATCCCTTGGCAATCGGCAGAAACGAATGCAAGGGCATGGCGATTTTGAGCTTTCAGCCGAAGGAGTAGAGCAGGCAAAAAAGCTGGCTCAGCGGTTGGTGCTGGAACATAAACGTCCCAGCTACATCTACAGCAGTCCTCTCAAACGAGCAGCCCAAACTGCAGAAATTTTGCTTACCCATGTTTTGTCTGCGACTGCTGCATCTTTCAAGAGTGCGTCCAGCCTGAATCCGGTTTCTAGCTCAACTCCGGATGAAGCTAAGCTCCTTAGTCTTCAGGTGGAGTACGCCGATGAGTTGAAGGAATTTCAGAACGGAATTTTTGAGGGATTGACCTGGGCTGAGGCAAAACAGCGCTATCCGGCTCTATGTGAAGCGCTGGAAAATTCTCCAGATTGGATTCAGATTCCCGGCGCAGAGTCGCTGCAAGAGGCTCGCGATCGCGCCCGCCGATTCATCCAAACTCTGCTGACTCGCCATACAGAAGACACGCAAATTTGGGTTGTCACGCATAGCTGGATTTTGCAGCATTTGATCGCAGAATTATTGGGAAGCGATCGCTCCTGGCGACTGCACGCCCACAACACCGCCATATTCGAATTTTGGCTCGACCGCTCCCGCTGGCATCACACCAATCAAAACCGCCTCAACACTGACCTGTGGCAAATTCGTCGCTTCAATGATTATCGCCATCTAGGTTAACTGGACAAGCTTGCAATGCTGTTTGAATAACCTTGAGGAGATCTAGTGCGACTAGTTCCACCAGCAGCTTGCAACGAATATAACGGTTCTTGCTTGAGTGGAATACAAAGCACGGCATAGAGCAGTGGCGCAATGCACTACTGCTCTATGCCGTGCAATTGAGAATTGATATAGATGCTGCCATGAAGGCGATCGCTAAAACTGTTACTGACGTTCACGAAGGCGATAAACGGAGATACTCTAACATCCGGAGATTATTAAAAATCAGTAACGCTTAGGGCCTGACCGTGCGATATTGTTAAGGCAAATATGGGGTATTCTCAAATACCTAACTCATTGCTGAATCACCATGCCAACCATGGTCAATCCAATGGACGACATCGCTAGACAAGCTCGTCAGGGCAGCGTCGCCGCGATCATTCAAGTTCTCAACGAAAAGCTGACAGACTCTGGTGTAAGAACCAGGGCCATTTTGGCTGAAGGGATTTTACAACTCTTGTGTGAAGCCCCTCGTCTCGACCAGCTAGAAAAGCCTGTCCTAGTCAACCAAGTTCGTCAGATTCTAGAATCACTTCAGCCTCGCGGCATTCGGCGCGTCAGAATTAACAGCCGCATTGTGCGAGAACAGCAACTCCTATGGTTAGAAGAAATTAACCGCGATCCAGAGAACCAAGTGCTTTGGTCAGAAGAAATTCGTCTATCCAAGGTAAATCCGTTACAGCGACTCTCCCAAGATTGGAAAACTCAAAAAACAGAGTCGAGTAAATCCTTACCCAAGACAGTAAAATCTTCAACTCTGCGTGAAAAACGGCAGTTTTTTCGTGGCATCTTAGGGGGAGCTGTTCTCTGCTTGCTGCTGCTACTGGGGGGAGGGTTACTCTACAGCCAATTGGGGTTCGGGCTGCTAAATCAAATTCAACCGGATGGGTTGGGAGAGTCTGAAGCTAGACAAGAAGCTACAAGCGTTGCCAGTCCTCCGCTTGATGCTCCAGACTCCTCAGCGGAGGCTCAGCCAGAGAACGAAGCTTCAGGCTCAGCGGCGGTTACTCCATCGGGAGACCCGTTTGTCGAAGCAGTTAGGCTGGCAGAACGGGCAGCAACAGAGGGTCAGATCGCTCAGTCTTCCGCTGATTGGCTGGAGTTAGCAACCTACTGGCAGCGGGCTTCTGACTTGATGGCTCAAGTTGCTCCTGGAGATGGGCGTTACCAAACGGCACAAAACCGGATGCAGGTCTATCGGCAAAACAGTGAAGCAGCGCTTCAGCAAGCTCAGAGCAAGCGCACCCAGCCAGAGCAGGCTACTCAAACAGGCAACTAAGCCTACTAGACTGGCAAAATCCAGCTATCATAGCGTGGTGGTGGTATTTAAACAGTGTTTTCAGTAGCGTTTCAAGTTGACGCTGCTCAAATTTCTGTGCTGGCACCTCTACAACGTTCGTTGCAGCAACTGAAGATATGGGCAGACAACGGTTACTTTTGGCGGTGATTTTGGCGCTGGCATTTGCTGCCGCGGTAGTGATTGTAGCGGTGCCAGTGCGGTTAGGGCTAGATTTGCAGGGTGGGTCACAACTGACGCTTCAGGTAAAAACGACTGAGGCTGTCCCAGAAATTACGCCAGAAAAGCTGGAGGCAGTCCAGCAGGTGGTAGAAAATCGGATTAACGGACTGGGTGTAGCTGAAGCCGTAGTGCAAACAGCAGGCGAAGACCAGCTTTTGGTACAGCTACCGGGAGTCAGCGACCCTGAGCAGGCAGAACGAGTTTTAGGTGGCACGGCTCAGCTAGATTTTCGCTCTCAACGTCCCGGCACGGAACAGCAGCTTGGAATCACTTTTCAAGCCCAGCAGCTTTTGTTAGCTGAGAAAGAGAGAATTCGAGACGGCGGAGATGAGGAGGCGATCGCCCAAAACCAGGAGGCTCTCGATCAAAGCAATGTGGCGATCGCTCAATTCTTTGACAAAACTGGGCTAACAGGCGACATGTTGCAAAATGCTTTTGCAGCCCCCATTGGCACCAATTCCTGGGAAGTTGGGCTCGAATTTAACCAAGAAGGCGGTGAAAAGTTTGCCCAATTGACCAAAGGTATTGCCGGTACAGGACGGACTCTAGGCATTTTCCTGGACAACGAGCTGCTGAGTGCCCCAACGGTTGCCGTTGACTATGCCCAAACAGGCATCACGGGCGGAAGGGCCAGTATCACCGGCAGATTTGATGCTCAAACCGCAAGTGAGTTAGCCGTTCAGTTGCGAGGGGGGGCTTTGCCCGTTCCCGTTGAAGTGGTTGAAAACCGGACTGTTGGTGCAACTCTGGGACGAGATAGTATCCAGCGCAGCATCTATGCAGGAATCGGCGGCTTGCTGCTGGTGTTGATTTTTATGGTGGTTTACTACCGTTTACCTGGTTTAATCGCGGATATCGCTCTGATCATCTACTCAATTCTCACCTTCGCCATCTTCAGTTTGCTGAACGTAACGTTGACGCTTCCTGGAATTGCAGGATTTATTCTCAGCATCGGCATGGCAGTTGATGCAAACGTGCTGATTTTTGAGCGTACCCGTGAAGAGTTGCGGGCAGGAAAGACGCTCTATCGTTCTGTTGAAGCGGGATTTTACCGTGCTTTCTCTAGCATTCTCGACAGTAATGTCACCACTTTGATTGCCTGTGGTGCCCTGTTTTGGTTAGGCGCAGGTTTAGTCAAAGGATTTGCACTGACGCTGGCGATCGGTGTTTTAGTCAGTATGTTTACAGCGCTGACCTGTAGCCGGACTTTGTTATTGGTGGCGCTAGGATTTCCGGGGTTACGGAAGCCCAAGTTGTTCTGCCCTAACCTGCCCACTTCCACCTCATCTCAGGCAGGAGTAACGTCATGAAGCTACAGGTAATTCGACAGCGATCGCTCTGGTGGACGATTTCCTCGGTGATTATCCTGAGCGGTATTGTCGCAATGGTAATTTCTTGGAATCAGATCGGTTCTCCTTTGCGTCCCAGTCTCGACTTTGTTGGAGGCACACGCCTACAGCTAGAGCTAGACTGCACCCAACCCAACAATTGCGATGACCCGATCGAGCCAGGAGAAGTCCGTCAGGTTCTAGCAGAGCAAGATTTGGGCAGCAGCAGCATTCAAGTCTTGGGAGACGAGCGGCACGCCCTCTCCATTCGTACCAGTGTGCTAGATGTCAATCAGCGAACTCAACTGCTAAGTGCGTTAAGTGAACAGATTGGTACCTTTGACCCTCAAGCCACCCAGATTGACACCGTTGGACCTACCCTGGGTCGTCAACTTCTCTCTTCAGGGTTATTGGCGCTGGTTGTTTCCTTCGTTGGCATTACGGTTTATTTAAGTCTACGATTCCAACTGGATTACGCCGTTTTTGCCATTGTTGCGCTATTCCACGATGTGTTAATCACAGTAGGAATTTTTGCCATTCTGGGATTAACCATTGGCGCTGAGGTAGACAGCTTGTTTATCGTGGCTCTGCTGACTATCGTAGGCTTTTCGGTGAATGACACCGTTGTGATTTATGACCGAATTCGCGAAACGATGCAGCAGGAGCCAAGTCGCAATATTAACGACATTGTAGATGACGCGGTAAATCAAACTCTGACGCGATCGATCAATACTTCGGTTACAGTGCTGTTGACCCTTTCCTCAATTTTCTTGTTTGGTGGAGAGACATTAAAGTATTTTGCCCTGGCATTAATTATTGGGTTTACGATGGGTGCTTATTCCAGCATCTTTATTGCGAGTACTTTACTCGCTTTGTGGCGAGAGCGTTTTGGGCAACCAATTCCTGTCCCTTTAGATTCTTCTAGCTCAGACGATGCCTGACCATGGTTGAGTCCGAATCTTCAGCCCAAGACCATCCTCTGCGTTATGATCCGGCTTTTCGGCGGGAGCTTGAGCGGCTACATCGGCTCACGGTTTATGGCAGGTGGGGAACGGTTTGTTTGCTGTGGCTACTGTTGGCTCCGCTGAGCCTATGGAGCTTGCGCTCGGAGTTTGTGCTGTGGATGGACTACTTCACTTGGACGGCTGTTCGCTATACGATCGCCTACAATCCCATCCAAGCCTTTTTTTTGTCATTGTGTATTGGTATCACGGTCGCGGTTTTGTTGTGGCAGAGCCGCAACATTCTTTGGGGAATCTCCGACCGCCAAACCAAACGCCTAGAAAAACAGCTATTGCAAATTCGCCAACAGGGCCCAAGTCACCCGCTCTGGCGCTGGGTGACGAATGAGCGTTCAGCGCCTTAGTCAGCGCCTAACAAACTGACCAACAGTGCCTTTTGAGCATGAAGGCGGTTTTCTGCCTGATCCCAAATCTGCGAGTGGGAGCCTTCCATCACCTCTTCGGTAATTTCTTCGCCTCGGTGGGCAGGGAGACAATGCAGCACGATCGCCTTGGGATCAGCGATGTCCAGCAGTTGTTGATTGACCTGATAGGGTTGAAAGACGGGAATGCGAGTAGCTGCCAAGTCTTCCTGTCCCATGCTGGCCCAGACATCTGTGTAAAGAACGTGTGCGCCATCCGCTGCTGCTGGATCGGAAGTGAGTAGGATTTGGGTGCGATCGCCTGCCAACTTCTTTGTTAACTGGACGATTCCCTCATCTGGCTGATACTCGGCTGGAGTCGCCACCCTGACATTCATTCCCACCAGCGCACAACCCAACATCAAGGAGTGCGCTACGTTATTGCCATCGCCTAAGTAGGTCAACGTCAGCCCCTCCAAACCGCCAAACTGTTCTTGAATGGTCAGTAGATCTGCCAAAACCTGACAGGGATGCTCTAGATCAGTTAACGCATTGATGATCGGAATCTGGGAATAGTGGGCAAAAGTCTCTAACTCCTGCTGTTCATACGTCCGAATTGCCAAAATATCAAGATATCGGTCCAACACTCGCGCTGTGTCAATCGTTGGCTCCCCCCGGCTAACCTGCGTAGTGCTGGTGTTGAGGTCAATCACCTGCCCACCCAGTTGATACATTGCCACCGAAAAGCTAACGCGAGTTCGAGTAGAAGCCTTCCGAAAGAGTAGCCCTAAAACCTTGCAGCAGCGGGAGCGAGCTTTTCCTGCCTTTAAAGCTGCTGCCAAATCTAAAAGACCTAATACTTCATCAGTATTTAGGTCAGCTAAACTGAGCAAATCCCTTCCCTTTAGCGCTTCTACACTCATCCCTACGTCCCCAGTAAAACTGTCCTAAAAACCCTACCAGATATTTTCAAAGCAAAATCAAGTTAAGTCCGTTATTTTTGCAAATTTGTGAGGTTACCATTCCTCGTTTGTTCTTTGGCGTTTGAGAACGTCCAATGACTCATGACTTCTTCAAGTGCTCTCTTGAATCGCAAGCACAAATTGCGGATCTAAGCGATCAGACAAGTCAGGAATCTGGTCAATTTGTTCCTGATTTTTGAGGAAGTTTGCTAGATCATGCATTGGTCTTAAAACATAGAGACTGCTGTCAGGATTGTTGAGCATCTCGATGTTTGCGTTCAAGTCCGCCAGCTTAACTCCTTTTAACTGTTCGCCTAGATCTTGTGGAGTTAACTCTAGCCGCTCAGCGGCGATCGCCAACCCCTCGTCAGGATTAGTGGTGAGGAATTCTAATCCTCTAAGATTGCCTTGAATAAAAGCGGCGATCGCCGCCGAATTGTCTGAGATTGCCCCAGTGTTAAAGATGAATAAATCAGCGATCGCCGTCGGTGTTGCTAACTTTGAACTGTCATAGATAATCCGCCCATCTGACTGAGCCTGCTCTGCTGTAAACAGAAACGGCGCATAAGTGACAGCAACCCCAACATTGCCAGATTGATAAGCCGCCGCTGCCGCATCTGGCGTAACATTAACCAGCGTTACATCCGCTTCGGATAATCCCGCTTCAGACAACACTTCAAGTAAAAAGAAATGGCTGACTCCACCGATTTCAACCGCGATTTCTTTACCTTTGAAGGCAGCAATATCTGGAATGCTATTTCGAGCAAGAATGCCGTCACCTCCATTAGAAGTATCCACGACATAGACTACCCGGTAGTCTGCCCCATTCGCCGCAAGCAAAACCGCCTCCGATGGCACCAGTGAAAGACCGTCGATCTGCCCTGCGGCAAAAGCAGCACTGGCATCTGTCCCAGAGCTAAACACCTTCACATCCAGATTTAGCCCCAATTCCTCAAAAAATCCTTTTTCCTGAGCAATATACAGAGGGCTATAGCCAATCCAGGTGACGATTCCCACTGCAGCAGAGGTAGAATCTGCTGCGGTCTGAGAGGGTTGGGCAGCCTTAGTACAGGCATGAAGAGCAATTCCCCCTGCAGCGCCAGAAATAAGCTGTAAAGCCTGCCGCCTAGTCCAACTTGATCCCATGAACGTGACCGCCTTTGCGCTAGGTTCGCCAAAAGCATCATGACATTTGGGTAAGTAATTTGTGTAATCTAAGCTACACCCATCAGGATGTGACTAGAGCGGGATGTAAGGTGAGAATTTCAACCCCATCTTCAGTGACAGCGATTGTATGCTCAAACTGAGCCGAAAGCTTGCGGTCTTTGGTCAAGGCTGTCCATTTGTCAGCCATCACCTCAACTTCCCAAGTCCCTTCATTAATCATTGGCTCAATCGTGAATACCATCCCGGGTCTCAACTTTTTGCCTTTGCCTCGGGTGCCGTAGTGCGGAATTTGGGGAGCCGTGTGGAAAATACGGCTGACTCCGTGTCCAACAAAGTCTCGAACGACTGAGAAACCTTCTGCTTCCGCATATTCTTGAATGACTGCCCCAATATCACCAATACGGGCACCAGGTTTCACTGCTTTAATGCCCCGGTTTAGGCATTCTTCAGTAACTTCAACTAGCTTTCTAGCAAGGGGAGAAGGTTCACCCACAAAAAAGGTGCGGGAGGTGTCGCCGTGATAGCCATCCAGAATTGGAGTGACATCAATGTTGATGATGTCACCCTCTTTTAAGATTTGCTTGGCATTAGGAATGCCGTGACAGACGACCTCGTTAATGCTGGTACAGATAGATTTTGGGAAACCGTGATAGCCCAGCGGAGCGCTTTTAGCACCATGTGCTTGAGTCCAGCGTTCAGCTTCATCGTTCAGGTCTAAGGTGCTAACTCCAGGCTTTACCATCGGGGCGAGGTGGTCAAGGAGTTCAGCCGCCAGTTGTCCAGCCCGACGCATTTTATCAATTTCTCGGCTCGACAACAAAACAATGGGTTCGTTATCCATGAATTTCTAGCTACTATGTTTCCCTTCTTTTACTTTAACCTGCTCTCATTGGACTTCTCGCAGATTGAAGGTTTTGGCTTGGATCAGTGACGCTTACCGGACTAGCTTTTCCGTTGGTGAGGCGTAACATATTTAGCAGGAAATGCAGCTGTTTGCTTTACCTTCATGTGGGTCTAATGTGCATGAATTTAGTGCATTCGACCACAGGGGACTGGTCTGCAACAGGTCAGGTTGAGAGAACAAGCCAGATTGAGGAAACAGATCGGGTCGAGGAGAGTAGCCACGTGCATCTCGCCGCCGCATCATTCTGACAAACGTACTCCAGTTCAGCGCTTTTTGTTTCATTCTTTCTTTTAGCGCTTTTGCTGCAAGCGTATAGCCACCGTCTGCTCCGTCTACAAAATGCACCTGAGGACCGTTTCGCTCAAATACCATGCAGGTCATTAATGCGCGATCGGAGGTATACGTCCCGTATACTAGTTTGCCTTGCTTGTATTTTGTTTCCAAGTAGCTATTTAGTGCCTCCCGTTGCGCGGCTGTGCCTGAAATCACCATCCGTAGCATGTCGTCAAACTTTTTATAGTCAGTTGCGCCAACCACGATGTCTTTGTATGTGCCCCAATCCATTTCCCCTGCCTGAGTTTTGAAATGCATTAGGAACAAACCTAAAAGGTTTTCTAGCTGAATTTTCCATAAATACAGCTGTTTATGAAACCGACTGCCTGATTTTGCCCGTAGTTTGGTTTCCTTTGAAAGCTTTTTGGAGCTGAATGTTAAGTTAAGCGTCTTGCTATGAACGGGACGATAGCTTACTTCATCGCCATAAATCTGCTGAATTTTATTGATAATTTCAGCGTAGAGGCTTGCTAAGTTTTCGCTGCCATAGGCAGTTGCCATGACTATTAGGCTGACAAATTCTCCATGCTGACTAGGAATGTCTTGCCAACGACACTCTAATCCAGACAGATCTACATCTGCGAAAGACTTTTCAGGTGTAATCCTATAAACTTCTGTAGCATTTGGGTCTTTCAAAAGCTCTGTTGCGTAGGTTAACCCGCCTCCAATGAAAACGCTTTGGCTGTAGTTTTCTGAGACTTTTAGTTTGGCAACCTTTACGTCGTAGTTAGCGGCGATCGCCACTGACACTGGCACGATTCCGACGCGTAAATCCATCCCAAATTCTTGAACTGCCAACTGTTGTACAACGCTCAAAGCCTGTTTTGTTTTAGCAAAAAGACTCGGTGGAATCAGAATTGTTGCCCCATCTCCACCAAACACAAACGGAATATCGGTTGTGTTCTTATGACTATTTGCTCCATTTCCCAATGTGTTTAGCACTGCAACAATCGAGCAAGCGCCCAGCAGGTTCACATCCTTGTAGTGCCCTGACTCAATTGCCTTAGTTGATTCAACAATGTCAGTAATCACGATGTACCAGTCTTCTGGCACGGGTATGAAATT
The DNA here is from genome assembly GCF_014696015.1 of Oculatella sp. FACHB-28. NCBI lineage: Bacteria > Bacillati > Cyanobacteriota > Cyanophyceae > Oculatellales > Oculatellaceae > Oculatella > Oculatella sp. FACHB-28. The sequence continues at coordinate 23,541 of NZ_JACJPJ010000032.1, forward strand.
GCTGGAATTGGTGATATCCAGAAAGTCCGTTAAAGTTGGAAGTTCTGAGTAGAAGTTTGCTGTAGACATGCTTTTGTCCTGATCTTGAATCAAACTGCTGGATCGCGATTCAAGCACCCAATAAAAGTCATTAAAGCAGTCGTTGCTCTGCTGACGGTATATTCTAAAGTTAGAAACAAAAGGTGAAGAACTAGAGAAAATAACTGAATTTCTTTTGGAGATTTTGGGCTGGCTTCAGAGAAAATCGCAAACGGCATCAATACTATTATGGCAGTTCACTTACTTCAGCATCTATGTGGGACTACGTAAGTCAGTGGAACTTGAATAGAAGCAAAATTTCCTGCTAGGATACGCTCCACTTCGGGAGCAGTGCGTACAGCATTGTCCTATCAAAAAAATGGGGTGAGTTCAAAGCTCTCACCCCATTTTGTTCTAGATTAAGGCGATCAACGCTATAACCGTCTATTTAGCAGCAGCAAATTGTTCTGCTACATAATCCCAGTTGATCAAGCTGTCTACGAAGGTTTTAGCGTAGTCTGGGCGACGATTTTGGTAGTCGAGGTAGTAAGCGTGTTCCCAGACATCCATCGTCAGCAGCGGAACCTGACCCAGAGCGATCGGGTTTTCGGCGTTGGGGGTTTTGGTTACTTTCAGGGTGCCCTTGTCTAACACGAGCCATGCCCAACCGCTACCAAACTGGGTGCCACCCGCTGCAAGAAACTCTTCTTTGAACTTGTCGAAGCTGCCAAAGTCAGCGTTGATTTTGTCGGCTAGCGCTCCAGTGGGAGTACCACCGCCATTAGGCTTCATGCAGTTCCAGTAGAAGGTATGGTTCCAGGCTTGGGCTGCGTTGTTAAAGATCCCGGTTTTACTAGAGTCGCCGTAGGTTGCTTTGATCACTTCTTCGATCGACTGACTAGCAAGTTCTGTTCCTTCAACCATCTTGTTGAAATTGGTCACGTAGGCAGCGTGATGCTTATCGTGATGAAACTTCAGGGTATCTGATGAAACATGAGGTGCTAAAGCTTCGTAATCGTAAGGTAGGGGGGGAAGTTCGTAAGCCATGTGTTCGTGCTCTCCTCTTCAAAGGTTTTCGGGATCTAGAGCTGAAAAGCTTGATAAAACTTGCCAATGGACTGGAGCGATCGCTCTGACCATTGCAGCGCTATCGATAGGATTTTATATCAAAAGTTCTCCCAATAGATAGAGCTACAGAATACTAAACCCTTTCAGAACGGTGGAGAAGCTTTGATTCACGAGGGAAAACGCAATTGGAACTTTTGATAGATTTCTCTTTCAAAAGTTTACAATAAGGTAAGCGTGATGACTCCAATAGGAGGAAAACCTATGGCTTTTGAATTGCCATCCCTTCCATACAGCAATGACGCGCTAGAGCCTTATATCGATGCGCAAACCATGCAAATTCACCATGACAACCATCATGGAACCTACGTAAGCAAGCTCAATGCTGCGTTAGAAAAGCATTCTGACTTACAGAACAAGTCTGTTGATGAGTTGATTCGTGACTTAAACACGCTACCCGATGCGGTGAGAACAGCGGTACGCAATAACGGGGGCGGACACTTTAACCACACCATTTTCTGGACGCTTATGGCTCCCAATGGTGGGGGAGAGCCAAACGGGGCGATCGCCCAAGCAATCACTGATACATTTGGTGATTTCGAGAACTTCAAGCAACGGTTTAATGATGCGGGCGCGGGTCAGTTTGGTAGCGGTTTTGTTTGGCTAGTTCGCACTGCTGACGGCAAGCTAGACGTGGTTAGCACCCCAAATCAGGACAACCCATTAACCGAAGGGCATTTCCCCATCATGGGCAATGACGTGTGGGAACACGCTTACTATCTGAAATATCAAAATCGCCGCCCCGAATACCTAAAGCAATGGTGGAACGTGGTCAACTGGAACGAAGTTAACAACCGCTTCGCTCAAGCTAGCCGATAGGGTTACGATTTAAAGGGATCGGATTTGGTCACTGACCTGATTTAGAGAACTTGCAGGGACGTTTTACGAAGCGTCCCTGCAAAGCGTAGATGTTGGCGAATCAGATCTGGGTTTAGCAATCTGGATTTAGTAACGGATGACTTTGCTCTACTGAAAGTTAACAATTCGGGCAAAGTCAGATGGCTCGAGGCTGGCACCACCTACCAATGCACCATCAATTTCGGGCTGAGCCATTATTTCGTCAATGTTGCCAGGTTTTACAGAGCCGCCATATTGGATTGGCACGTTTGGATTAGTGAGTTGGCTACGAATCAGACCAATCACTCGGTTTGCTTCAACCGCCTCACAGGTATCCCCTGTGCCAATCGCCCAAATGGGTTCATAGGCAATTACTAGATTGTCTTGATCGACCTCCACCAGGCCCCGCTTTAGCTGCTGGGTGATTACAGTTTCAGTCTCACCCTGGCTGCGCTGATCCCCAGTTTCTCCAACACAAAGAATTGGCGTTAATCCGTGCTGTTGAGCTGCTTTGAGCCGCAGGTTCACCGTTTTGTCAGTTTCGCCAAAATACTGTCTACGTTCACTGTGCCCCACGATTACGTAGCGCGCCCCTAGCTCTTTCAGCATGACGCCAGAAATCTCACCAGTGTATGCTCCTGCGGCTTCCCAATGGATATTCTGTGCACCGATTTTGATGCGGCTTCCGTGTAAATTTTTGGATAAAGCTCCCAGAGCGGTGAATGGAGCGCAAAGCAAAATTTCCCGATCATCGGGAGTTTCATTCAGATGGTTCATAAACCCTTGCAGAAATTCCAGCGATTCCGCCTGGGTTTTGTACATTTTCCAGTTGCCAGCAATAACAATCTTTCGCACGGATGCCACAGTGTAGGGTTCAACACATTACGCAATGCATCCTACAGTTTAAGGTGTACCTGGATCAATCCCAGAGTTTTTTGTAACGATTTCAGGCAAATGCAGGTCAAACAGATTTGCTTAGATAAAATAAATCTTCATCTCTGCTTCAAAATCTCTTGATTGTTGCGTCGCGATCGCCTTAATTTCTTGCCATAAAATAAGGCAATGGGCGCAGTACAAATCACTAGGTTTTCTTGCTTTTCCTGATGTCTGTTCTATCTGGCGATTTTGTGAGGCAATCCGTGTCTGAGCTACCAGCACCTTCACAAAGATTTAGACATCTATCAAGTCGATACAGGCTGCTACTAGTAGCGCACAGTTTATGAATGGGCGAGAAAATGGGTCTAGTACAAATAACCATCAGTGCCAACTCGTTTCAGAATGCTCGAATGAGTCAGACATTCTGAACCAGATTAAGTGTGGGCATTTGCTAATGGTGAATGACCGACGACGAAACGGTCTGATTTTGTGTAAAGCCTATCATGCTGAATTTGCTGGACCCGGTGCCGCAGTAGGCAGCTTTTTCGACGTAGACTGTGAGCGCGTTGTACCCGTTGGCGACCTGTCTTTAATTTCCCCTGAATCTCATGAGGAGCGTCAAAAAGCCTATCTTATCCGGCGGCAGTGGATTCGCCTGACGCAGCAGTTTACCGATAAATCGCAACCGCTGCAGCGGGCGCAGATGATTCTGAATCAGTTTGAAAATTATTTTGACCAGGAAACGATTGAGCGAATTCCTGATGACGCATTTGCGCTATTAGTTGGGGTTTTGCCCTATTCGGTGAGAATGGTACGTCGCCCTCCTGGGCAGCTCAACGTTAAGGTCAAGGTTTAGGAGTTCGCGACACATCAATTCCTATGAAGGGCGTACTGTGGTGCGCCTTCATCCATATCTGCAACATCTTCACACCAAACTAGTGGCATGTCGAGCTTAGAATGTTGGGTTCCGCTGCGCTTCACCCAACCTACGCAAGCTACACAAGTTGAGAAGAACTGTAGGTTGGGTGGAGCAGAGCGGAACCCAACACTTTAGACTTGCCGTACTACTAGTGTAGAGTTTCAGAATTTGGGTGCGATCGCACTAATGACAATTAACAAATAGTAGTTCACGACCTAAAGCTGACAAAAGGTTTGAATTTCTCGCCAGATTTCAGGTTGAACATTCGCTAGAGCATGGTCGCTGTCAAGTTCGATCAGTTTGACCCAGGGGCGTTGATTTGCAAAGTCGCGGCTCGCCTGCATGGGAATCACCTCGTCAGATTGACCATGCAGAATCAAGGTAGGAAGCGATCGCTGTAGCTTTGTTTCTTCATATTGGGCAGCGTCAGTTACAAAGTTGTAGTGTAGGGGCAGCATTCGCTGTGCGCTGTAGTGATAAACCGACAGATATTGCTCTGTCTGCCAGCGCTGCACTTGCTCGGGACCAAGCTTGGGTAACCAGTGCGCCAAAAATTGAAATGCGGGGGCTAGCAGCACTAAGCGCTCGACCTGAGGCTGATATTCTCCTAACCAGGCGGCGGTTAGTCCACCCAAACTAGACCCAATCAAGGTGATAGGCTGTGGAACCGGTGGAAATATAGATTGGATTTGCTTGATCTGACGGCTTAAGGTCAGATGCGTGAAGTCTTCTTGATTCAAATCGGGAGTTTTGAGGTCGATTTTGAGCGATTGGAAGCGATCGCTCAAATACACTGCTTTAGCTGATTGAGGGCTAGAGGCAAATCCATGCAGATAAATAAAAGTATCCATTGAACTCATCGTGGAAACCTATAAACAAAAATCTATAGAAACATGCCTGATGTTGATTCACAGTTTGCAGAGTCGAGATAGATGCGCGACACTATCTTCTTTAGGGGTGACTCGTCACAATGGACTTGTTGGAATATCAGGCTAAGCAATTGTTTCACGAGATGGGAATTCCCATCTTGCCCTCGCAGCAAATCAACCATCCGAAGGATCTGAAGGGCTTAAAGATTCCTTATCCTGTTGTACTGAAATCTCAGGTCTACACAGGTGGGCGGGGCAAAGCAGGCGGGATTCGCTTTGTAGAAAATACAATCGATGCAGTTGCTGCGGCTCAAACTATTTTTAATTTGCCAATCACAGGCATGTATCCTGCTGTGCTGCTGGCAGAAGCAAAGTATGACGCGGATAGGGAGCTTTATCTAGCCGTGATATTAGACTGGTCGGCCCGTCGTCCACTCTTGCTGGGTTCCCAGCAGGGCGGGCTGGACGTAGAAGCGACTATTGGCGCAATGCAGCAAGTTATTGTGGATCAGGAGTTTTCTCCTTTTTATGCTCGCAGGCTGGCGTTAAAAATGGGGCTGCAGGGAGAACTGATTCAGTCGGTGAGTGACATTTTGGAGAAAATGTATCAGCTATTCCTGCAAAAGGATTTGGATTTGGTTGAAATCAATCCTTTAGCAGTGAGTCCTGCGGGAGAACTGATGGCACTAGACGGCAAAATTACAGCGAATGACGACGCATTGGGACGGCATCCGGATTTGGCTGCTCTCCAGGCGAAAATTCCCAATCAGATTAAAACCAGAATCTTGCCAAGGGACTTATCAGAAACGACATTGGTGGAACTGGAGGGCAATATTGGCATCCTCTGTAATGGTGCAGGGCTAACGATGTCCACGGTGGACTTGGTTCACCAGGCGGGAGGGCGGTTGGCTAGTTTTCTAAATCTGGGGAGTGAGTATCGGCACAATGATTCGCCTGCAGTTTTGCGCGACCGGATTCAGCAAGGGCTAGAGTTAATGATGCAGAGCAAAAATCTAAAAGTTGTATTGGTGAACATCCTGGGAAACGTAATGCTTTGCAAACAGACTGCGGAGGCGATCGCCACTCATTTACAGCGTCAGCTTGATAGCTGCACAACACCTTTTGTGGTCAGACTAGTTGGGGATCAGTTTGACGAGTCCCGTCAGATGCTCCAAGCGTTGAAACTCCCTTTGTTTGACGATTTAGACGAGGCGATCGCCGAAGCAATTTCTCTTAGCAATAGCGTTTTAAGGGCAAAATGAATTTCACTTTAGAGAGCAAGGTATTGGTTCAGGGCATTACTGAACCACTCGGTTCTATCTATGCGCCATTGATGCAAGCTTATAGCGGTCAAATTTTAGCTGGGATCAGTCCTGGGCATGGCGGGCAAGAACTAGAAGGAATTCCAATATTTGACCTGGTTGAGCAGGCTTTGTTTAGTGTAGGCACAGTGGATACAAGCGTAATTTTTGTGCCGCCCTATCAGGTGTTAGATGCGGCGCTGGAGGCGATCGCCGCCGGAATTCGTCAACTCATCGTGGTGACAGAAGGAGTGCCACCGATGGACATGATGCGCTTGTGCCGGATTGCAGAAGCAGCCGAAACCCTGGTTGTCGGGCCAAACTGCCCCGGAATTATTGTGCCTGGTCAGATTTTGCTAGGTACTCACCCAGCGGAGTTTTACACGCCTGGGAAGGTGGGGATCGTGAGCCGTTGCGGAACGCTTACTTATGAAGTGGCAAGAGAGCTGTCTCAGGCTGGGTTTGGGCAGTCGATCGCTTTGGGAATTGGGAGCGATCGCGTTATTGGTTCGACCTTTCAGCAGTGGCTTCAAATCCTAGACGAAGATGAAGAAACCGAGGCAATCGTGCTTGTCGGCAAAATCGGCAGCGACAGTGAAGAAGTTGCAGCTCGGTACATCATTGAGGCGATTGATAAACCTGTAGTTGCGTACATTGCGGGCCGTACGTTGCCTCAGAGTCAATACACAGGACATGCTGGAGCGGTAGTCTCTTCTCAAATTGCTGGATTGAGAGATGAAGTAGGCACTGCCAAAAGCAAAATTGCTGCCCTCAAGCAAGCAAAAGTTCCGGTTGCAGAACGTCCCTCTCAGTTACCTGATTTGCTGAAGCAAGTGCTTAAGGGTGGCACCAAATCCAGCCCTAAAAAGGGCTAGGGCAAAATTTCTACTGTGCCTTGCTGTCCGTCAATCTGTACTCGCTGCCCATCTTGCAATCGTTGAGTGGCGTTGCGAATGTCCATAACTGCCGGAATGCCATACTCACGAGCAACGATTGCTCCATGCGAGAGCCGCCCTCCTACTTCTGCAATTAAGCCGCCTGCCCTTGCCAACAGGGGTGCCCAGCCAGAATCGGTGTAGGGCACGACCAGAATCGTTTCGCGATCGACTTCTGGCAATCGCTGCAAATTTTGTAGCACTTTTACCCGTCCGATGACTCGACCTGGGCTTGCTCCAATGCCGCGCAGTTGGCGGGCAGTTTGTCCAACAGACTGCGATTGATAGGTCAGCATGGGCGGATCGTTGCCGTATACCAAAGCTGGCACTGACCGAAGCCGATGGTCTTGCTTGAGCTGCGATCGCCGTTCTGCAATCAGGTATGACAAGTTTTCTCGCAGTTTTAGATCTGACTCAGCAATGAGTCGCTGAATCTCATCGAATTTGAGAAAGAAGATATCTCCTGCTTGCTCCATTACACCTGATGACAGCCACAGTCGCTCCAGTGCTACAAAGCTCCAGCGCAGTTCTGCCAGCAGGCGACTGTAGAGCACCGTAACCTGCGCCTTCAGGTTCAAGCGAGATTGAACCTGGGTTGCCTTCCAGCTCTGCCGTAACTTAACTGCTGCGTCAGATTCTGCTGGCGGGTTAAACAGAAACTGGGTAAACAGGTCTTTGACGGGCTGCGGGTCTTCTTTCCAGGTAGAAACTGCGATATCCGTTCCTACACGGCTGAGATAGCCATAGCGATCGAGAAACTGGTTGAACTGCTCTAGAACCGTATTTTTGACACCATCCGGGTTGTCTATAAGAGCAGCAAAAACCGCAGAACTGTTAGGCTGAAGCGAGTCCAACGACATTGAAGAACGAGCATTTGCGGTTAAGGTTTGGAGCGATCGCAAAGCATCTACTTCGGGCATCTGGCTGGTGTCTAACTCTGCATCTTCGACTTTAAATAGCGCTTGCCGAATTGAGACGCTGAGTGGAGCCAAAATACTGTAGTAGGTTGCTCGCTTCAGCAATTCCAAAATTTGATTGATGCGTCCCAGCAGCGCTACGCTCGACAGTTCCTCCACGGGCTGAGCTTCGAGGTCAGCAAGTCCTGAAACAAAATGTTGCTGTTGATCCTGGTCAAAATCCTCTACCAGACGCAACTCTCGTCCCATGAGCCGCAGGAGCCCCGGTACATTTTTCAGCGTTGATGTTAAGGGCGGCTTGCTGAATCGGGCTCCTCTAGTAAGAAAGTCCAGACTTTCTGGCGGCAAACCCATGCGGCGAAAAATTTGCCCCAGCAACGAAGCATTGAAGTAGGCAGAGGAGTGGTGCAGCGTTGCCGTTTCATTGAAATCTAGCCCACGAGCGCGATCGCCCAGCACAATGGTAAAAATTTCACCCCAAACACCACAGGTGAGAGGACGGTTAATCGACCAGGTTAAGGGATGAATTAAGCCAGGAATTACTTCCGCCGCAATCTTACGCGTCCAGATAGGCAACAGCGTTGTAATGGGACGCGACTGCAACAGCCAGAGTTGCTGACCGTCATAGCTCCACTCAATGTCCTGGGGAACGCCATGATAGCGGGCTTCCAGATGACGAACCAGATAAGCTACCTGCTGAATCAGACGAGGCGGCACGTCCCCCGAACCTTCCACCTCAAGCGACAGCATATCGGGCAATCGCCAATCAAACGGATCGGTTTGGGGATCTTCACTAAAGTGAAACTCAATATCCTCGACCCAAACCCGATATTGCTCTGGGGTAAACTGCCCTGATACAATCCGCTCTGCACCACCGGGTAAGGCTTCGATGACAACTGCATCTCCTTGACGAGCGATCGGGTCACGGCTAAAGGCAACTCCCGAAAAAACACCCTGGATCTGATGCTGAATCACAACTGCCATTGCGCTTTCTGGCACTTTTAGGTCTTGCCGATATTGAACAGCGGCAGGACGGCTGTAGGAAAGCTGACATTGGGCGATCGCCTGCTCCAATACGGGCTGACTCGTCACTCTCAAAATCGACTCATACTGCCCTGCTGCGGATGCGATATCGGAGTCTTCACCGATTGCAGAAGATCGAACCACCAATGGTTCTTCAGCAGAGGGTTGCAATAACTCCAGTAAAGGAGCAGGATCGTCTCCTGGAGGCAGCACCCAACCCATTGGCACCGGATAGCCCCAACGACGCAACTGGGAAAGCGTTGCTGCTTTGTGACCAACTTTGTCAGGGTTGAGGTTGCGATCGAGCGAGAGAATGGCGCGATCGCCCCTAAAAAACTGAAACACAGACTGAGAATCTCCTCGTACTGCACCAGTGGACAGATTCAAGTCATCAGGAATTTTTTGATAAATCCAGGCTAATAACAGACTCAGGGTTACTGCTGCGCCTACCACTTCACCGCTATGGGGATGGCGGAGAGCCGTGACTAGTGGCAACAAAATCAGAACAGATGTGCGTCCTTGCTTACGCTCACGCAGAATTGTAAAGGTAGCGGCGCTAATCAAAAAAATCAGTCCTGCCCCAACCCAGTCGAACGCAATGTAGCCCCACACTACGTTAGTCGTACCTGCGCCATTACTGATCCAGTAACGTCCCATCACCAGCGCGATCAGCGCCATCAGTTCCCAAACTGGGTCAGTTGGAAAGAACTGCCTCGCTAACCAAACAGCCGCAATTCCCTTCAGTGCTTCCGACAAGACGGCCAAAATTCCAACAAGTCGCCCACCGTGATAAAACGCCGCTGAAACACTGACATTTCCCGTGCCAATCTTGGATAGTTGCCGACCCGTCAATGCCCGTGTAATCCAACTGATCAGGGGTAAACCACCCACAAGTGGACAGACTAAGAAAATGAGCAGTGATCCCCAAACCTGCGTCAGCGTCATGAGCGTATCTAATCTCAGCAATTTTGGGATATGTCCCTGGATGATTATAGGGGCGATCGCTCAGTTCAAACGCTCTATCTCAAACCAAAATGCAAAAAGCGCCCCCTTTTGGGAGCGCTTTTGCTTGAGCTGTGACTAGAGTCTAGCCAACAATGCTAGGAGCCTTCACAGAAGCGAGGTCGAGCGGGAAGTTGTGAGCATTGCGCTCGTGCATTACTTCCAT
>NZ_JACJPJ010000033.1:0-38288 GCF_014696015.1 Oculatella sp. FACHB-28
TCCGGTTGCGCCTCCAGAGGCGTCAGGCGAATCCAACCGTCACGAGTCGAGGAAATGTCCACTTTAGAATTGGTGGGCAGCCCCGCATTAAATTGCTCCAGGGCTTGAGCCATATCCTGCTGAATTTTGGCAATGAAGGATTCAACCTCCAGGGGTTGCTGCAAGTCCTGATAATAGGTCGTCCGCTTGGACTCAAAGTCTTGCGGCAAATCTTCATCTGGATTGCGGTAGCGCTTGGCTCCATCCACCCAGATTTCCTTGCAGCGCAATTTGTCCCGCACCGTTTGAAGTACGCCCAGTTCATAGGCGACTCGGTCAATTTGAGGTTCACCGTTCTCTCCAGTACTGACCGCGACAGATCGCCAGGCGGAACTAAGAACCCCTTCAATGGGCACGGTTCTATCGGCTGGGTAAGGCGTGCGAGAGGGGGTGTCGGCGTAATCCTTCAAAAGCCGCAGTGCTTCCATGACCGGTTGCAGTTGCGGGTTGTCACACTGGAACTCCAACGCCTTGAGAATCAAGGGCAGCATCCGACGGTAATGGTGATTATAGGCAGAGCGCAGGCGAGCATGAAGCCGTTCTCGAAAGGTCTCTCCCCCCTTCAAACTACCCACCAGTTTCTCCAGAGTCTCCTCTCCAGCAATGGGATAAATCACATCCTTGACTAACCCCTCAGGTTCGGCTAGGGCAGCCAGAGCGATCTGGTACAGGATTTTGTCGTGGTCAGTGCTATTTTGGGCTTTGGCCACCACTTCTTCAGTGACTCGCTTGCGGCTCCGTCGTTCCAGGCGATTCACTAGTTGCAGCAGAAGTTCAACGATGTTGTCGATGACCTCTTGCAAGCGTAGGGAGCAAAATGCTGCCAGTAGAGTGTATCGAATCGGCTCGGGGTGTCGTCTTAATTCAGTTAACGTCTCCGTCTCAACCCGCAATCGGTATCGCTCCACGATACTGTCGCACAAGTTCGTGAACAGATCGCTTGGAAGTCCTACCGCTTGGAGAATTTCGAGTTTCGACAACTCGCTTTCCAGACTCTTCACCGTAGCAGATCCAACCTCCTCCTTCAGTTGATTGAGCCGAATCTCGTGCGGGTCCAGGAGGTAGGAGTCTTCTTGCGGTCCCGTTAAATCATCCAACGCCTTGCGGCAAGACTCGGCAATGCGCTCGCTGATAGCCGCACAAAGCTGTGTCTCAAACTGACGATTAGCGGAGTTGAGTAGACGCGTTATGCGTCCAGAGGTCGGGGGTTCAATCCTACGGTTCTTTAGCTCCTCATAGAGCGACTGTTGGATGCGACGGGCATCGACTTCCTTGGGTAAGACAACATCGATAAGCCACTGTCGCAACTCGTCAAAATCTGACGACTGAACGGGACGAAACTGGAGCAGTTGGCGGATTTCGGCTCGATGATAGTGACTGGCTCGTCCTTGCCAATCGTACTCCTGGTAAAGGCTTGCAGAAATGCTCAATTGCTGAGCAACAAATTCTTGCACAACACGTGTAATCTCGTTCTTCTTTTCTGGGAACCGCCCCTGCCATTGAAAGAACTTCAGCAACAGGGCGAATCCTAAACGATTGGCTCCCTTCTTTTGAGCAATCAGTTCCCTCTCCGGGCTATCAAGACTCCAATGTTCAGTTAACTCCTCGTTCTCCCATTTTCGCTTCATGCTACGCCTCTAAATGACTGCTTTAGAGAGCGTAAAACGTCAGCAGGCTAGATAACCTAAACTTATCACTCAAAGAGTGTAGAAGACTGCTACCTGGAAACAGTCAGCCGCTGGACCTCAATCACAGCAATGATTCTGGGCTAATTGCATCTCATGACAGCTTCGCTTCAATGACCCCTACATTGCCGAGTCCCATCAGCTTGTTGCCGCAGGCTTTTCACACAAGAAACGAACTGAACTTGGATTATAAGCAAGCTCTACAGGACATAAAACCCAAGGTTTGAAGGTACAGAGCTTTTGCAATGGTCGCCACCAGATCAGTTGTGAGTGTAACTGCCGTGAAAATTACACCTAATGATTCCAGCACTGATTCGCGTGCAAACTAAAGCGGACCAATCCTACGCCTTACTCTAGGAAACAGACCCTAAAACATCCAAAATGCAATAGAGTAATAAGTTCAGTTTCTCAGCCCAGGAATACGACCGGGAATTAGGGGTGCATAACAACACCTTTGACTACCGTAGTAGGCAAGCTTAGCGATCGCTACCTCTACTCTAGTTGATTAGTTGCCTTAAGAAACGCTCGCTTGGCTGCCAACTTGTTCTTGCGATTGGTATAGCGTTTGAAACTGCGGATGTCTCGATGCCGTGATAGTTCCATCGCCAGCGCTGTGTCCATCTCCAGCTTGACAATCAGATTTGTGCAGAATGTATGCCGTCCTCGATGGGCGTGCAAATCGATTCCTGTGTGGTTAGCAAGCTGCTTCATCACTTCATCGATTCCCCAATAGGTCAGCCGTTGCCCTAGACTACGATTAGAATTTGAAACAAATAAGGGGCTTTCATTTGTCAGTTCCTGCCCTAACGACCCTGCCTGGGTCTGCCGCTGCTTCACGTAAGCATCCAAATCAAGCCTGGCTTGCCGAATCAGCGGCACTTCCCCCACGCTGTCATGCTTCGCCTCTCGAACAATAACTTGTTGCCCATCGTAGTCTTCTAAGTTAAGGTTGATAGCCTCTTCAGCTCGTAAGCCATGTAGCAGTACTGAGAACAGAGCGCGATCGCGCACCGGATCACGACTGACCTCCTCGATAGCAGCATAAATCTGCTCGACTTCCTCATCCTCTAGTTCCTTCGATTGTGCCTCCGGCACCTTTTCTTGCTTCACCCCAGTCGTTGGGTCACTGGAAATATACTCCGACTCCAACATCCACTTGTAAAAGGTCTTGAGTGTCCTCAAAATGCGATTAACGGAATTAGGAGCCAGTTTTCGTTCCTGCAAGAGATATTGCTTGAACTGCGCGACTTGACGCCGACTTACATTTGCCCACGCCTGCTGCGTCCACTCCATAAAGCCCTGCAAATCACGTCGGTAAGCCTGCTCACTCTTAGGTTTGAGCGCTCGCGCCGCAATAAACTCATCCACCTTAGTTTGCCTCAAATCTGCAGGAGCGGTAACCCTGGCAGGGTGAACTTTCGGAGCCTCCTTTCCGCCAGTCAGAGGCACAATCACGGGATCTGGAATAGCTGGACGTTTCATGGCGATCGCTGGGTAATAACAGGGTGTAGAAAAGCCTCCCCATTCTTTCGATTAAAGCGTGAGTCAAGCAGAACGAAGATACTTCATTTCAACCGATCTGGAGTAAGCATTTCTACTTGCCGCTTAAACCTTTATCCCAGATATGTGACCAATATCTGGGATAAGACAAGCCTAAGACAATATGAGACAATCAGCACAGCCTCAATCTGAAAACCTCAATACAAAAGGAATTTGGGTTAGTAAAGGACATGCCCAAACATGCACAACCTGATGCCAGCCACTCAACTGGGAAAAAGCGATCGCTGCCTGAGAAATGTCGTAAGTGCGGAATGTTATCCGCTCAACAAGCACAAGCACTGCATGGAACAGAAGGCGATGGCTGTTGGAATCCATCTGTCTGTTACAGCCGCAGGTCTTATGCCAGAAACCGCGATCGCATCAACCAAACCCGCAGTCTTAAACGCAAGGAAGGCAAGTTAGAGCAAATTTCGGTCGAGTTTGAACCGCTCATCCAAACAGTATTTGGGGTATTAGTGGTGTATCGCAAGGCAGGAGTTGATACCCCTGTTCATGCGATCGCGGCTGAAATCTGGCAGGGGCAAGAAAAGGTGGCGATCGTGCCTCCAGTTCATTGTATTGGGATGGTTCCAAGCCAGGTTCATACCTATATCGTTAAAATGCTGAGTGTATTAGAAGAACGTTACGGCATCAGGAAGTTTGCGAGTCAGACTCGACTTAATCCTGATTTGTGTGCGATTCGTCCTTGTCCGTTGCAGGGGTGAGATAGGAGAATGAAACCGGTTGAGCAACTGGAGTTGCCTCTGTGGGAAGTGCTGAAGGAGGCGGCGCTCGCCCCTGACGAGGCAGATTTGCAGCAATTGCTGGACACTTTGGAAGCGGCACTGTCGAATTTGGATACGGGTGGACAGTTGCAGGTAGCAGCAGAAGCGATCGGTCGAATCGTGGGAGTATTTCAGGAGCGTTCTGTACTGGCATTTGAGGAGTTAGAAGCAACTGCGAGTGAAGATGGTCCACTCATGCCGGAAGATGCGTTCGATCGCTATGTCCGGCAGACGATGGAGATCGATCTTGAGCAGTTTGTTGAACCCCTAGCGAGCTTGCCGAGGAAAACCTCCGAACGCCAATCACTATCGAGTGAAGAGGGGTCAGTAGTTGGCGAGCTAGACCAAGCCGCACTGCTGCAAGCGCTGGATGAGCAGATGAATCAATATCCAGGATTAACTGAGGCAGAAGCGTTTAACCGAGCCCTGGAAATTGCTCATGATGAAGATGTTTCAACTTGGGTAGGGACGATCGATCAGTGGATGCAGGATCAACGGATTTCAACCATTCCTTTGATTAGGCTACAGCAATCGCTGGGCATGCCCATTGTTCAATTATGGTTGGCTTTGCTGCTGGGTGAATACGCGATGGAGCAGCGGGGGGAGTTTTATGAAACTGGACAGGTTTGGGTAGGTTCAAAGTAACGCAGGTGGCAAACTTAGGGGCATTCGACTTGAGAAAGGACAATCGCTGAGGTGAGGCTAGCCAATTGTGAAATGATTGACCTCCACCCCTCTCTCTTGCATCCTCTTCTCCAAATTTGGCTGGCTCAAAGCGTAACGGCAATACCACCGCACGTTGAGCAAGGTAATTTCAGGCAAAAAGTGCCGCTACTTAAACAGAGAGGGAGTAGTCATGGAAAAGCTAGTTGCGAGGGTTTAAGCTTTCCCACCCTAACCGTTAATCTGTTTTTGCGATACGTCAAGTCAGCCCACTTGCGTAAGAACGAGTCTAGTTATCACGAGGTCGCCTAAAAATTTGAACAAAGCCTACATACTCGCTGGGTGTTTCCTGAACTTTACTAATCACCAGCAAACCTCGCCAATTCTCACCTTCCTCATCCTGGAAACTCCAAATGCTCCAGCGCGAAAGCTCTCCTTCACCCCCATCAATCTGCAGCCAGTCAGCTTGCTCAAACTGGCTATTGTAATGATTGATCAGTGTTTCAATATCTATTAAACCGGCAATCATTGATCTAGCATTTTCTAGGCTGTAACCGTTGAAAACGTTAGATTCCCCTTTAGGACTTACATTGCCGGGTTAATAAATCAGTCTCAATTGAAATACTTGATCTAGCATCTTCAGGACCATAAACAGCGCTAGCGCCACCCCCACCCCTATCGGTTGGCGGCAACAGATTGGGTAATGGGGCCTCTTCCCAAGAAGGACAGTCAAACGATCTCAGAGCTTGAGACTCTGGCAAGCCGAGCCTAACTAGCGAGAGCCGCACTACTGTGGAAGAATCAGCTTCAGGTCGGGTCGTAATAGACCTGTCTGGGAATAAGCGAGAATAGGGAACAGAAATGGGATAAACAGATGCTAGATATTGGACGGGTGCTGAAACAAGAGCGCTTGCTGCGAGCTTGAACTGGCTTGAACCGAAAGGCATTTGAAGAGCTACTGGTCGGGTTCAGTCTCCTGTATGAGCAAACTCGCCAAAGCCAACCTCGTCAGCGTGCAGTCGGCGGCGGACGAAAAGCTCGTTTGCTGAGCAGCCAAGAGAAGTTGTTTTTCATCCTCTTCTACTTCAAGTGTTACCCCACCTTTGATCTAGCTGGCATTATCTTCGACCTGCATCGCTCTCAAGCGCACGAATGGATGCATCGTCTGCAACCGATTTTAGCGGAAACGTTGGGCAAGAAGATGGTGTTACCAGAACGAAAACTAGATAGCATCGAAGCCTTTTTAGAGCGGTTTCCAGAGGTCAAGCGAGTCATGATGGGTGGGACAGAACGACCGATTCAACGACCTCAAGACCCTGAAGCTCAGAAGGCGAATTACTCGGGTAGGAAGAAACGTCATACTCGTAAACATCTTGCTGCCGTGGATGAGCGCAAACGGGTATTAGTCTTGAGCAGAGCACGCGAAGGCAAACTGCATGACAAACGGTTTCAGGATGAGGATGACCTAGTGGGTGCGATTCCTGATGAGATTCCGATTGAAGCTGACTTAGGCTTTTTGGGTTTGCAAAAGGAGTATGTCAACATTCACTTGCCGCATCGCAAACCGAAAGGAGCAGAGTTGAGTTCCGAGCAAAAGGGGGAGAATCGAGCATTAAGCCAATCGCGGGTAGTCTGTGAAAATGCGTTTGCTGGAGTCAAGCGTTACAACGCGGTGAGTGCTATCTATCGCAACCGAAAAGTGGGATTTGATGACCACCTGATGCTGACCGCAGCAGGATTATGGAACTTCTACCTGATCGCAGCATAGAGAGAAGTACTCGAACCGTCACATGGGCTAACTTTGTTCTTATTTCCCGACGGCTCTATTGCCTCGATTCCGCTCAACGTTCTTCTTGCCGTATTGAACGTCTTAAATCCCATCATCGGCTTCACGATGCGCTTGATACTCCGATGGTCTTGCTCAATCACATTATTCAAATATTTGCTTTGCCTCAGTTGGGTCTCTTCTCCAATTGTCTCCTCTTGCTTAAGCGTCTCTACTGCCACTGGGTAAGCGGCATTCTTGTCTACTGTGATCACCCGTGGAGCCCCAGTGTGCTGACCCTTGAGCACTTTGAGAAGGAAGCGTGCCGCTGCCTTACCATCCCGCTTGGCACTGGGCATAAAGTCCAGCGTATTCCCCGCGAATCGACAGCACGATACAGATATTTCCACACACCCTTGATTTTGATATAGGTCTCGTCAACTCTCCAAGAGTCGTTCGTCGGCTTCAGGTGAGGTCGAATGCGTTTGTCCAGTTCCGGGGCATACTTCAACACCCGACGATTGATCGTCCAGTGGTCTACCGCCACTCCCCGCTCCTGCATCATCTCCTCTAAATCCCAGTAGCTGAGGGAATAGCGGCAGTACCACCGCACGTTCAGCAGGATGATGTCGGGCAAAAAGTGCCGCCACTTAAACAGGGATGAAGTAGACATAGAAAATCAGGTGCAAGAGTTTAAGCTATCCCACCTTACCATTGACCGATTTTTGCGACACAACCGTTGTGGTTTGGATGACCCACCTTACCACTAGTTAGTTTTTGCGACACAACCGTCCTAACCTGCATTATCATTGAGCAGAGTGACGATCGCCCCAATCAACTTCTCTGGCTCAACTGGTTTAGCCAAGTGCATTTGAAACCCAGAGGCGATTGCCTGTTGCTGATCAATCTCTCCGGCGTAGGCGGTGAGTGCAATTGCTGGAATTATTCCTCGTTTTAGCGGAAGCCTCCTAATCTGTCGCATCAGCATATATCCATCAAAATCAGGCATTCCTACATCCGAAATCAGTATTTCTGGTGAGAATACTTCTAACTGTTGCAACGCTTCAGTTGCGGAAGCCACAACACACACCTCTGCTCCAGCTTGCTGCAAAATAAATGCAATTAACTCGCGAATGTCTGTATCATCATCCACGGCTAAAACTCTTAATCCAGATAGGTTTGCAATCGTTGGAGATTCAGCTTGTTCATCAACAACATCCATTGAAATTGATATCAAAGGCAATTGCACTGTAAATGTTGCTCCCAAGCCTTCACCTGGACTTTCTACCCAAACCCGACCTCCATGCAATTCGGTAATGTGGCGCACGATTGCTAACCCCAATCCCAGCCCACCAAACTTGCGAGTCGTCGTGCCATCCTCCTGGCGGAAATAATCAAATACATAGGGTAGAAACTCAGGTTTAATCCCTTTACCTGTATCTTTGACTTGGATTTGGGCTTGAGTGTTGCTTTGTTCTAGCCGAATCTCTATGGTTCCACCAGATGGTGTGAATTTTACAGCGTTGGTCAACAGGTTCCATACCACCTGTTGCAGACGAGCTGCATCCCCCATCACCTGATCGATATTAAGGTTGAATGCTCTTTGAACTTGAATTCCTTTAGCTTCTATCGCCAGTCTCACGGTTTCTAATGCAGCTTCAATGGTGTTGATCAAACTGACAGGTGTGGTATTCAACACAAGTTTGCCACGCAGAATTCGAGAAACATCCAGTAAATCCTCGATCAGTTGCGTTTGTAATTTAGCGTTTCGTTCAATGGTGCTTAGAGCTTGTCGTGTTTTCTGTTCGTCCAGCTTTTGAGTTTGCAAGAGTCTTGACCAACCCAAGATTGGGTTGAGCGGCGATCGCAACTCATGAGACAACACGGCTAAAAACTCATCTTTGATGCGATTAGCTCGCTCTGCCTCTTGCCGTGCAAGCTGTTCGTTGGCTAAGAGCCTTTCCCTCTCTGCCTCCTCCTGCTTCCGTTCTGTGATGTCAAAGTTTATCCCAATCATCCGAATTGAACGATTGTGGCTGTCTTGAACAACAATGCCCTGGCTCGATAGCCAGCGTATACTCCCATCGAGTGTGATAATGCGAAATTCAGTGTGAAAACTTCCCCCTTGCTCTAACACTTGTTCCGTGAGTTGTTGAGCAGAAGGAAGATCATCAGGATGAATGAACTGGAAGAAAGTATCAGTGCTCAACTGGTTACTGTCTTTGTCCATGCCAAACAGTTTGTACTGATTCACATCCCATCGCTGCACGTTTGTTTCTAGATTCCATTCCCATGCCCCCATACAACCCGCATCTAATGCGAGTCGTAACCGCTCCTCACTCTGTCGCAGGGATTCCTCGGCTCGTTTACGATCTGTGATGTCAGTATGGGTTCCTAACATTCGCAGGGGTTGTCCATCACTATCCCAGGCGACAGTCTTACCGATCGAAAGAATCCATTTCCAATCTCCAGATTGCGTGCGCTGACGGAACTCGACTTGATAGGTGTCTAGTTTGCCTGAAATGTAATCTTCATAAGCTTGGTAGACCACACTGACATCATCGGGATGTAGGCGATCGCGCCACTTAGCATTCGTTTCCTGAAATTCATTCGGGTCGTAGCCAAGCATTTCAGCATAAGCTGGACTGACGATCGCATCGCCTGTTTGCACATTGAGATCATAAAGTCCTTGATTTGCAGCGATTAAAGCCAGCCGCAGCCGTTCTTCACTATCCCTCAGTGCAGCTTCTGCACGCTGTCTTTCTGTAATATCTTGCAGAATCAAAAGAATACCACTGACGCTATTGTGATCATCGTAAAGTGGTGCTGCTGAGATACTTAGAATCACATGTGAACCATCACGTTTACAGCGATAAGTTTCTACAGCGAAAGAGACTTCTCCGTTTGTAACAGTATCCCGAAGCTGGCGGCATTCTTCCTGTTTTTCTTCAGGAACGAGAGGCAGCAGTTCCCCTAAAACTTCGGCTTCGCTCCAACCAAACAGTTGCTCTGCGGCGCTATTCCATAGTTTCACCGTCATATCTGGTTCGATCACCACAATTGGCAATGGTGAAGCAGCAACAACGGTCTGCAACGTCTGTAGGGTTTGCTGGAGTTCTTGTTGAATCTGTTTGCGTTCGTCTTCAACACGCTTGCGATCGCTAATATCAACAGATGTCACCCCTACACCGAGTACCTGTCCATTGGCAAGGCAAACCGGGAAGTAATTGACTAAGGCATATCGCATTAGATCGGATGGATAAGTGACACCGACCACCTCTTGATTCAGTAATGGTTCTTGAGTTTCCATTACCTGTCGCAAAATCGGGGCAATCACAGGTGCCCATTTGGGCAAAACTTCCCCAAGCGTTCGTCCTAGATGCTCGCTTAGAGGAATACCATTCGTTACCGCTAAAGCCTCATTTGCATGAATGTAACGTAAGTCGCGATCGAAAAATGCAACGCCAATGGGTGAACTGGCAATCAATGCATTGAGGGTCGTTTCACTTTGGCGCAATTCCAATTCCATTTGTTTGCGCTCAGTAATATCAATGGAAGCACAGGTAATACCAACGGTTTCTCCGTTCTCGGCTTTCAATGGCTCAACTGTCAAATCGTAATAAAAATCTTGCTCCTGCATTGTGAGCTTGACTTCTTCTCGCACGCTGCTTCCCGTTTCCAAAACACGACGCTTAAGGTGAGTGAGGATGGCAGCATCATCTTCTGGCAATAAATCCTGGTCTTGTTTGCCAATGACTTCAGGAATACGGTGTCCAAACGCTGGATTGTAGATCCAGGTGTAGCGCAAATCCTGATCCTGGTTAAAAACCGTAATCGGAGAGTTTTTTAGCGCAACACGCAACCGCTCCTCACTTTGACGCAGAGCTGCTTCAGCTTGTTTGCGTTCGTCTTCGACGCGTACGCGTTCGGTGATATCAAACAACAAACCGTCCCAAGCCTCCCCATATTCCGTTTGCTGAGGACGAGAACGACCTTGAATCCACTTGAATTGTCCGGATGGAGTGATCAGCCGTCCTTCCCACTGCCAAACCGCAGAATTTTCAATAGCGATCGCTACCGATTCTTGAAAGGCTGTCAAATCATCAGGATGAATCAACGCGAGAAAAGAATTGGCATCTTGAAGAATTGTTTCTGGTTCTAATTCAACCAATTCACAGGAGCCGGAACTGACATAGGTAAAGACAGTTTCACCATCTTTACCAGAAGCATAACGATAGACCATTCCTGGCATATTGCTAACCAACACTTGAAATCGGGCTTCACTTTGTCGGAGGGCTTCCTCTGCTAGCTTTTGGTCATGAATGTCGGTGTCCATACCAACCCACTCACGCACGGAACCATCGGTATTCAGTAAAGGAACGGCACGGGTGATAATATGACGATATTGCTGGCTAGGAGCGTGCCAAAGCCGTCCTTCTGCTTCGTAATAGGATCGCTCTGCCAAAGCACGGCTCCAACGAGCGTTTAATGCCTCACGATCGTCGGGATGAAACATTTCCAGCCAGCCCCAGCCAGCATATTCCTCCCAGCATTGTCCAGTGTAGTTTTCCCGGGAAGGTTGAGTGCAAATAAACTCGCCTTCAGCGTTCGTTGTCCATACAACGGCTGTTGTCGTTGCTAGCAACAGACGAAATCGCTCCTCACTAGCTTGCAGTTCAGCTTCGGCTTGCTTGCGTTGAGTGATGTCCGTAACGAGAATAGAAATCCCAGTATTAGAGGGGTAGACCCGATTTTCAAACCAGCGTTGCCAAGGAGTGTAGAAGTACTCAAACTGACCGGTTTGTTGCTCTGCCACAGCTCGATGCACTTCTGTGTAGAACTGGCTGCCAACGGTATCTGGAAACAGGTCCCAGATGCACTTTCCAATGAGTTCCTCTCTGGACTTACCAACAGTTTTCACTACGCGATCGCTGACGTAGATGTAGCGCCAATCCTGATCGAGCACTAGGAACTGATCATTCAGACTGGCTAGAACGGTTTCAAGCTGTGCTTTTGCGGCTTGCACCTCAGCATGGAGAGATCGCTCCCGACGCAGGGCTTCTTGTTGGATTGCTTCTGATCGCTTACGTTCGCTGAGATCTAGAACGAAACCTGTGACCGTTGCTTCTCCAGTCATCACAGCGCCATGCAGAACCGGAATACGAGACCCATCCTTGCGAAGATACTCTTTTTCAAACGGCGTACAGGCTCCAGTCGTCAGTAATTCCTGGACGGCTCGTTCACTCATCTCCAGTGATTCCGGCGAAGTCATTTCACGCCAATGCATTCGCCCTGACCGTAGCTCCTCCTCTGTATAGCCAACTAGTTGTAGAAAGTTATCGTTTGCGTCCAAAATGGCTCCATTTAACTCCGCCACAATCGTGCCAATGATGTTGGACTCTGCTAAACAGCCAAACCGAGCTTCACTTTCCCGGAGAGATTGGAGATTTGCTTCCGCTCTTCGCCTTGCAGCACGTTGGGACTCATTCAACGAATTGATCAGCAGCGCTGCCATCACAAAAACACCCAGCCGCACTACAGTTCCTAAATCAGGAGTGTTGAGTGAATTGATTGACTCAAGCAGAAAATAATTAATCGCCAGGGTAGACAAAATGGTTGCGAATATTCCTGGTCCTAAGCCTCCATACCAGGCACTGACCATTACGGCAGCAAAAAATAGTGCAGTTGGTGTTGGCTCAAGATAAGAACTCAATGAGAGGGTCGTTCCTAATGCAAAGGCAACTGACAACAACGCCACGCCATACTGCACCAGTTGAGTTGGCAACACTCTCAAGCGCGCTTGCTTGCCCCAAAGTTGTTCTAAATTTCCCTCAGTCATCGCGCTCTTAACTCCGTCTTTAGGAAATAGCTGGAAAAAGTTTAATGACTTCTGACTCCACTTCTGTAAAATAATGCCAAAAGAAGCCGACCAAACCGTTGGGCAAGGTACTGCTCGACTTAAGCATCAATGCTGAGGGTTGAATATTATCTTCTCCTGGTGAATTGCGGTACAATTGGCAATTCCCGGAAGCACTGCAACTGCTTCTGACTCCGCCCTGCTAACCCATGAAGTTGATAGATCCAATGATCAAGTTTGGATTGTTTTGGTGCGATCGCTTCTTTCAGCACGAGGATTTGAGTAGAACTGGGTAGATCCAGAAAGGTAAGAATTTTTCATGTTTGATTTTCTACCATTAGGAGGATGCGTCCATCTATCTACTGGTAGAATCTCAAAGCATTCAATCTTCAGGAATTTCTATATTTGGGTTCGGGATGGAGCAGAGAGCGTGATGATGCCCCATCTCAGTGGCGATCAACCCGTTCAGCAATTCCGCACTCACCCGGAGCTAGACAATACTCCAGTTGTGATTTAACCGCTAAAGCCGATGATGAGCAGCGGGTGCCCTTGCCCAACATGGTTACATGACGAAAAACAGTAGCTGGGAATCAAACGACAGTTGTTACCTTGCTTCGGGGACGGAACCTGTAAAATGAATGCTAATCCTTCTGAAACGATCTTTGTTGGCGATCGCGAGATGGCAAGGCCGATGCGAACCTCCCGTAGAAACGCTTTACGCTCGCGCTGCGCGTGTCCCCCAAACAATACCAACTGTTCACACACCATTGCGTTGGGTTGGAACCTCTTACGAACCTTGCAAACCGTAGCAACCGACTCGGCTAAACTCGTTAGTGCAGTTCAATTGCCAATTTAGCGGAGCAATGTGATGAGCGGCAGGAGCATTGAGCTGAGCATGAAAAGAATGATGACCACGAATTCACCACTGCTTTCCTATGGAGTGGCGTGGCTCAGCGTGGCTCTGGCATCGGCAGTCAGCCTGTTGCTTGGCTCCTTGACACAACCCACCCCCCTTGCCTTATTTTATATGGCGGTGATAGTTAGTGCCTGGTATGGCGGACTGAAACCAGGTTTGGTGGCAACCGTACTGTCTACACTAGCCATTAACTACTTTATTTCACCATACAATGCCCTGGGTATTGTCAATCCTGGAAATCTGCTCCGCCTGGGAGTGTTTGTCATCATTGCCCTGCTAATCAGTGGGTTGGATCAGGCACGCCAAGCTGCCCTACGACAAGAACAACAGCTCCGGGTTGCGGCAGAAAACGCTCATCGTCGCACAGCTCATCTATTGGAGCACATGACGGATGCGTTTGTGGTGTTTGATCGCCATTGGCGTTATACCTATGTCAACCCTGCCGCTCTACAACTGTTGCAAAAGTCTCTCGAAGAGCTAATTGGCAAGAATGTCTGGGAGGTATTCCCCAGCGAGAAGGGAGGATTTGCTTATGGGCAACTGCATCGTGCTTTAGAGGAACAGGTTTCTGTATCCTGGGAAGAGTTTGGCGAACCGGTGCAACGGTGGCTAGAGGTGAGAGCTTACCCTTCACCAGAGGGAATTGCCATCTATTTTCAAGACATCAGTGAACGCAAACAGGCTGAGGAAGCCCTGCGGCAGAGTGAGGAGCAATTGCGATTGGCTACGGAGGCAGCCAATCTGGGGTTATGGCATTGGGACGTATTGCACGACAGGTTAGTCTGGACAGATCAATGTAAAGCGCTGTTTGGGTTGCCTGCTGATACTGAAACGTCTTATCAGGTTTTTTTAAATGCCGTATATCCAGACGATCGTCAGCGTATCCAAGAAATGCGTCCTGTACTGGAGGATGGGCAACTCGAACATCATGAGATTGAGTACCGAACGCTTTGGTCGGATGGTACCGTGCGCTGGTTAATGGCAAGAGGAAGCGCCAGCTACGACGCAGAGAGAAAACCCATCTTTAGTAGGGGGGTTATCTTTGATATCACCGACCGCAAACAGGCAGAACTTGCTTTGCGGGCTAAATCCGCTGAATTGCGTCATGTTACGGAAACGGCTGGAATCGGATTAACCCGTTGCAGCCGCGATTTGCGCTATCTTTCTGCCAATCCTGCCTACGCTCAACTAGCTGGAATGACGGTAGAAGAGATTGTTGGCAAACCAATTGTAGAGGTGATGGGCGAGACGGCATTTGAGGTGATTCGTCCCTATATCAATCGCGTTCTGCGCGGCGAGCGAGTTGAATATGAAGCCCAAGTGCCGTTTGCAGCAGGTGAAATGCGAGACCTCTATGTCGTCTATATGCCTGATGAAGACAGTAACGGCAATATCGTTGGCTGGATTGCTTCGGTCATAGACATTAGCGATCGCAAACGAATTGAAGAAGAATTACGCAAGAGCGAACAGCAATTGCGAAGCGCGATCGAAGTCGCTCAGTTCTCACCGTATGAATGGAATCCGGTGACGGGTGAACTCATTTGGGATGCCCCATTGAAAGCGATGTGGGGGTTAGCACCAGATGCCGAGGTCAATTACGCCGTCCATGCTGCCGGGCTCCATCCCGAAGACCGCGAGTATGTCGAACAACAGACGGCAAAAGCCATTGACCCCAATAGTGATGGCATCTTTGAGGCTGAATTTCGGGTCATTGGCATTGAGGACGGGATTGAACGCTGGATCTTGGCTCGCGGACAAACGTTTTTTGATGCTGAGCGTCGTCCCATTTATTATGTGGGTGTAGCACAGGACATTAGCGATCGCAAACGAGTAGAAGAGGACTTGCGTCGCAGTGAAGCCGCATTTCGTACCATTTCTAACGCTGCACCTGCTTTAGTATGGGTTTGCTCACCGGAGGGCGAAAACATTTTATTCAACGATCGCTGGTACGAATTCACTGGACAGACAGAGGCAGAGGCGTTTGGGTTGGGTTGGGCAGAAACCATGCACCCTGACGACGCGGCGCGAATTCTGCCCTATTGGAAACGCTGTCAGCAGACGGGCGAAACCTATGAAGGCGAAGTACGTTACCGTCGCCATGATGGAGAGTACCGTTGGCACGTTTTCCGTGCTTTGCCGCGTCGTAATACAGGCGGAGACATTGAAGCTTGGTA
This sequence comes from Oculatella sp. FACHB-28, assembly GCF_014696015.1. Lineage (NCBI taxonomy): Bacteria > Bacillati > Cyanobacteriota > Cyanophyceae > Oculatellales > Oculatellaceae > Oculatella > Oculatella sp. FACHB-28. The sequence goes on from NZ_JACJPJ010000033.1 coordinate 15,424, forward strand.
TGGTTTAAGTTTTGACATTAGCGAGCGCAAGCGCGTCGAAGACGAACGCAAACAAGCAGAAATCGCTTTACGCGAAAGTGAGCATCGCTTTCGTCGCTTGGTGGAATCGAACATGTTTGGCGTTGCCTTTGGCAACTTTGCAGGTGACATTCATGGTGCCAACGACTACTTCCTCAACATGGTGGGCTACACCCGCGAAGAAATTGAGACGGGACAAGTGAAATGGATAGATATTACGCCGCCCGAGTTTCTGCCACTCGATGAACAGGCAATGGCAGAACTAAGAATGAAGGGAGTTGCAATCCCGTTTGAGAAGGAATACATCTGCAAGGATGGCAGCCGTGTACCTATTCTGATTGGATCAGCTCTGCTGGATGAACCCTATGACCAGCATCAGGAAATGATTGCCTTCTATGTAGACCTGAGCAATCGCAAACAAGCAGAAATCGCTTTACGCGAAAGTGAAGCGATCGCCCGGATTCGTGCCGAAGAATTGGAAACACTGATGGAAGTCGTTCCAGTTGGAATTTGGCTAGCCCATGGCCCTGACTGTCGCCAAGTAACGGTAAACCGAGGTGCTTACAATTTGATGCGCGCAGAACCGGGTGATCCGACGACTGCCACCCCTGCTGATGACATCTATCCCTTCAAATTTAAGCTGCAAAGCAAGGGACAAGACATTCCAGCAGAAGAGCTTTCCTTGCAAAAGGCAGGGCGGACGGGTCAGGAAGTCGTACAGGAAGCCGAACTCGTGTTTGAAGATGGCGTCGTGCATTACATGTATGGACGAGCCGTGCCGCTGCGAGACGAGGCGGGTAATGTTCGCGGGGTGATTGGAGCCTATGTAGACATTAGTGAGCGCAAACAAGCTGAAGCTGAGCGCGAACAGCTCTTAGCACGAGAACAAGCCGCACGGGAAGAAGCTGAACGGGCTAATCGAATCAAAGATGAGTTTTTGGCGGTTCTATCCCATGAGTTGCGATCGCCCCTGAACCCCATTCTCGGCTGGTCTAGACTCCTCCAGAATGGCAAACTAGATGAGTTAAGAACAAAGCAAGCTTTAGCAACGATTGAACGGAACGCTAAACTGCAATCCGAGTTAATTGAAGATTTGCTGGATGTCTCTCGGATTCTACAGGGTAAATTGAGCCTCACGGTTAGCCCAATTGATTTGAAATTAACAATTCAAGCGGCGATCGAAACGGTGCGACTGGCAGCAGAAGCCAAGTCAATTGCAATAGAGACAAGATTAGATTCTGAAATAGGACTAGTTTCAGGCGATTCAACTCGATTACAGCAAGTTGTGTGGAACTTACTGTCGAATGCCGTTAAATTTACGCCGACTGGTGGTCAAGTTACGGTGCAATTGGAGCAAGTTGACGATCACGCTCAAATTACCGTTCGCGATACTGGGAAAGGCATTTCTGCTAATTTTCTTCCCTATGTATTTGATTACTTTCGTCAAGCAGATAGTACAACCACGCGTAAGTTTGGTGGGTTAGGGTTAGGGCTGGCGATCGTGCGGCATTTGGTGGAACTGCATGGTGGAACGATTCAAGCCGATAGCCCAGGAGAAGGTTTGGGGGCTACGTTCACGGTCAGACTGCCGCTGATGGCGAATGAGATAACGGTGAGTCGTGCATTCCCCTTATCTAAACAACCGCTTAGTTTACAGGGTATTCAAATTCTAGTGGTAGATGATGAAACCGATACCCGCGACTTGATTGCTTTTCTATTAGAGCAAGCTGGGGCAAGCGTCGCGACTGCCGCTTCTGCCAGTGAAGCCTTGACCCTGTTAATCCGTTCTAAACCGGATCTGCTTGTGAGTGATATTGGAATGCCTGAAATGAATGGCTATATGTTGATGCAACAGATCAGAACATTGCCACCGGATCAAGGAGGGCAAGTCAAGGCGATCGCCCTCACTGCCTACGCAGGAGACTTTGACCAGCAACAGGCACTGCAAGCTGGATTTCAAAGGCATCTTGCCAAGCCAATCGACCCTCAGGAGCTAATTCAAGCTATTAGCGCTTTGTGCAACTCCACAGAAACGTGGCAAAAACCTAATTTCTAAGGAGCGATCTAATGAATCGGTTAGATGACCTTACTACCCTCAAACCTGTCGATGATTCTGAGGACTATCTCCTGAATGACGTTGAGTTACTCAAGCAAGAATTTGCAAAAGCGCGACCGAAACATGAATCTGCCCTGACGCGCTTGCTCACAGCGCGGGTCACGATGAACAACACGTTCCAGTTCTGTGGACTGTGCGATACCCAAGGAATTGGTTGGGAATCAAACAACACTTCAGTTCGAGGTGTAGGAGGAAGTCGGAGTGGTGTACACGGTATCCCTTTGAGGGAGGATCGCTGGTGGGAGAGTTCATCCCCCGAAACCAAGGAGCAGCTTAAAGACGCAATTCGACGGGCAGCCCAAGGAGAGCTTGTTCGATACGACGTGGAGACCATTGGAGGTATAGATGGACAGGAAGCCATTACGATTGATTTCAACCTTAATCCGATTCGCGATCGTGAGGAAAAGGTTGTTTTCATGACCGTAGAAGGGCGAGATGTGACTGAGCAACGCAAGCTAGAGCGGGGAGTTTTGCGGCAAAAAGAAGAACTTGCCAGGCTGGACGAATTGAAAACGCAGTTTTTCGCTAACGTTAGCCATGAATTTCGCACTCCTCTAACGCTGATGCTGGGTCCTTTGATCCATCAAATTTGCACAACTTTATTGCCGCAGGAAACAATGATTCCGGCAATTACCCTGACTGCCTACCGAAGAAACGAATTAACGACAAGCGTTATGTACCGGATTTCAACTCCACTTGGCAAAACCGATCGAGCCAGAACAGTTGATACAGGCGGTTGCCCAAATGCTGACGCGGTCCTTTGAGCCTTCTTCTTAGTCTTTCAGTAAATATCAATGGAAGTTTTTGTTAATCATGATGACGGCAAAGGAGCGATTCGAGTGACACTCACATTACCTGGATTTATCACAAGTGAGCTACTGCAAGAAGGAACAAAATCACTAATATATCGAGGTGTGAGGGTTGAGGACAATTGCCCTGTTGTGATCAAAAGCTTGCGTCCAGGGCAATGTACGACTCAGAATGTGGAGCAACTGAAGCATGAATATGCGATCGCCCAACAACTCAATTTACCGGAAACGATTCAGGCATTAGCACTCATATTTGATCACGGCTTACCTTACCTGGTTCTGGAAGATTTTGGCGGGCGATCGCTCGATCAGCTTTTACATCAGTTTCATAACCCTGCTGCTTTTCTAAGCATTGCCTCTCAAATTGTGAATTCACTGGTTCAAATCCATCAGTGTCACATTGTCCATAAAGATATAAAGCCGCAAAACATTATTGTTAATCTGGACTGCCATCAAGTTAAAATTGGCGATTTTGGGTTAGCAACTTTTCTTCCCTATGAAAGCCAAATTGTTAGTAGTTCTAACCGGATTGAAGGCAGCCTACCTTACCTATCGCCAGAGCAGACAGGGCGCATGAATCGGGGTATCGACCACCGAAGTGATTTGTATTCATTGGGAATAACTTTTTATGAGATGTTAACTGGGCGACTGCCGTTTCAGGGCAACGATCCGTTGGAGTGGATGCACTGCCACATTGCCAAAACACCGATCGCCCCTTCTGCTGTCAATTCAGCCATTCCTCAAGTGCTATCTAATATCATCTTGAAATTGCTTGCCAAGGTTGCAGAAGAGCGGTATCAAAGTGCTGTTGGGTTACAAGCAGATTTAGAGCGATGTTTACAGTCCTGGAAGACCACAGGAGCCATTTCATCGTTTGCGATCGCCCAACACGATGTTTCTGATCGCCTTCAAATTCCCCAAAAGCTTTATGGACGGGAGGCAGAACTTGCCCAACTGCTGACCCTATTTAATCAAGTGGTGACAGAAGGAAAGCCAGAACTCATTTTGATTTCTGGTTATTCTGGCGTTGGTAAATCTTCACTTGTGAGTGAGTTACAGAAGCCGATCGTGCAGACACGGGGCGTTTTTATTTCTGGTAAATTCGATCAATACAAACGGGATATTCCTTACAGTACGATTGTTCAAGCCTTTCAAGGATTAGTGCGTCAACTTTTGACGGAACCTGAAGAACAGTTGGCGGTTTGGCGCGATCGCATTCAAGCGACTGTAGGCAACAATGGCAGGTTAATTACAGATGTGATTCCAGAAGTTGAGTTAATTATTGGAGAGCAACCCCCAATTCCAGTTTTAGGATCAGCAGAATCACAAAACCGTTTCAACTTAGTTTTTCAAAACTTCATTGGTGCCTTTGCTCAGGTGAATCATCCACTTGCGATCTTTTTGGATGATATGCAATGGGCAGATAGTGCCACATTAAACTTAATTCAAACGATTCTTACAGACTCAAATCTTCAATTTCTTTGCTTTTTGCTTGCCTATCGAGATAATGAAGTCGATGTTTCCCATCCATTTGGTTCGATGATAGAGAAGCTTCGTCAGCAGAGAATTGAACCAACCGAAATTGTGCTGTCTCCTCTCGATCTTGCTTGTATTAATCAACTAATCTCAGATACATTCCATTGTCCGTTAGAACGATCCGAACCTCTATCACAGCTAGTATTACAAAAGACAAGTGGTAATCCCTTCTTCGTCAATGAGTTTCTCAAAGCCTTGTATCAGGAGAACTTGTTAACGTTCAATTCATCAGAAAAGATGTGGAACTGGGATATTAATCAGATTGAGGCAAAAGGATTTACCGATAATGTGGTGAACCTGATGGTTGAGCGAATGCAGAGGCTATCCTCTGAGTCTCGGCAGCTTCTGACCCTTGCCTCTTGTATTGGTAATCAGTTTGATTCAGGAATTTTGGCAATTGTCGCTGAACAGTCTTCTGATGCGATTACTCACGCACTCCGAGAAGCTGTTTTACGAGGTCTAGTTATTGAGGATGAAACCGAGACAGCAGAAAAACGTTACTTTTTCATGCACGATCGCATTCAGCAAGCGGCTTATGCGCTGATTCCCGATGCACAAAAGCGATCGGTTCACGTTCAAATTGGACGTTTACTGCTCAGAGAGTTGAGGTCGGATCAATTAGAAGAACAACTATTTGATGTCGTTAATCATCTCAATTTGGGGCATGAATACATCACAGAACTAGAAGAGATCAAGCAACTGATCAAGTTAAATATTTCGGCTGGCAAACGGGCAAAAGCCTCTACCGCTTATACTCCAGCCCTGAGATTGTTTGATACAGCAAGCCACTTATTGCCACCTGATGCTTGGGATTCTGACTATCCACAGGTATTCGACCTTTTTACCGAACTAGCAGAATGTGAGTATTTAACGGGAAATTTAGAGCGGGCAGAAGCTTTGTTTCAGTTGCTGCTTAGTAAAGCCCAAACCAATCTGGATCAAGCAACGATTTATATGTTGCAAATTCGCCTGTATCAGGTTGCAGGGCGATTTGATGATGCTTTTAATGTGGGATTGATAGCTCTCCAGCTATTTGGAGTCACATTCCCCGAAACCGATGAGCAGATTCAGGCAGCCATTGATGAGGAAAAACAGCAGGCAATTGTGAATCTGGGCGATCGCCAAATTTCTGATTTGATCGATGCTCCCGTTGTGCAAGCCCCAACGATTAGAACCATCATTAGTCTGCTCACCTCAATGGGTCCGCCCGCTTATTTGAGTAAGCCAAATCTTTTTCCATTAGTTGTACTCAAAGCACTGAACTACTCGTTGAAGGTTGGTAATACTGAAGAATCTTGTTTTGCCTACAGTATGTATTCCATGCTGTTGGTGTCGATGTTTCGAGATATTCCATCCGGTTATGCCTTCTCTGAAATGACCATTCGGTTAAATCAAAAATTGAATGACCCGAAGTATAAAGGCACGGTTCTTCATATTCATGGCAGTCATATCAATGTTTGGTGTCACCCCATGGCAACCGACCTACCGTTCCTGGAGCAGGGGTTCTTGGGCTGCATAGAAGCAGGTGATATTACAATGGCGAACTACAATGGCTTCCAAGGTTCCTGGCAAATGATTGAAGCCATTGCACCATTAGCAGATGCCGATCGCGCAATTCAAAAATATCTTGCCTTTGCCCAGCAGTCAAAGCATGAAGCCGCCTACCAGACGATCCGCTTGCAGCAGCAATTCATTCTAAATTTGCAGGGACAGACGGATCATTGTTATACGCTAAATAGCAATGAGTTTGATGAGTCACAATCTCTGGTGACTCTTGAACGCACTGAATTTGGCAGCGGTATTGCTTTTTATCACATCATCAAGTTAATTGTCTTTTTTACGCATGAGCAATACCAGGAAGCGCTTCAGTCTGCTCAGGAGGCGTTCAAGGTTTTAGGAGCCGTGCGATCGCTACCGATCGAAGCCAATTATTTGTTGCACTACTCCCTTGTTTTAGCAGCACTTTATCCTGAACAGTCCAGTGCAACCCAAAGGGAGTTTTTAGAAACATTAAACCAGTATTACCAACAACTTCAGTATTGGGCAGATCATTGCCCTGATAACTTCTTACATAAATCAGCATTGGTTGCGGCTGAGATTGCTCGGATTGAAGGACGTGATTTAGAAGCCATGCGATTGTATGAGCAATCCATGAAATCTGCCCATGAATATGAGTTTGTGCAGTACGAAGCACTAGCCTATGAACTAGCAGCCAAGTTTTATCTAAATCAGGAATTTGAGGCGATCGCTAAAACCTATTTTCAAGAAGCTAGAAACGCTTATTTGCGTTGGGGAGCAATGGGTAAAGTGCAACACCTGGAGGATCGCTACTCTGATCTGCTACCGCAATTGAAGTTTGTTCCTTCAAAAAAACACTCATCCTCGTCTAGCCATACATTTGTCAGCAGTGTCACTCAGCTTGACGTTTTATCTGTGATTAAAGCATCACAGACTATTTCTAGTGAGATTGTTTTATCTGAGCTGTTGAAAACCTTCATACAAATTGTGATTGAACAGGCAGGAGCCGACGTTGGTTGTGTGCTTCTACTACATGATGATTGCCTAGTGATTGAAGTAGAAGCGAGAATCAATCAAGCCAACGAGCAACTTAGAATTCAACAACTGATTGCAGATGCTGAAACAGCACCATTTTTACCGCAATCGATTCTTAACTACGTGCAACGAACACAGGAAGTTGTCATTTTAGACAACGCTGTAGCATCTGATTTATTCTCAGACGATCAATACCTCGTTCATCATCAACCCAAATCTGTTCTCTGCTTACCGATTGTTCGTCAGTCTAAACTCATTAGCATATTATATCTAGAGAACAATTTAGCTACTGGGGCTTTTACACAAGAACATCTTTCAACTCTGGAAATTTTATCTACCCAAATTGCAATCTCAATCGAAAATGCCCAACTTTATCAACAGTTAACTGATAGTCAAGAACAACTCAATCTTGCATTGCAATCGGGGCAAATTGGCGTTTGGAGTTGGGATATTGTCAGAGATCAGGTGGAATGGGATGACCAGATGTATCGGGCGTTTGGAGCCAATCGTGAAATCTTTGACTGTACGCTAGAATCTGTCCTGCATTGCATTCATCCAGACGATCGTGACTATTTCACTCAAGCTCTCAATCACACTTTGACAAGTGGGATTGAACATGATCTGGAATATCGGATTGTCTTTCCAGATGGCTCAATTCACCATATTGCAGCGAGAGGTCGTCCCTTCTTTAACGAAAGAGGTCAACCCATTCGCATGAGAGGAATTGTTCTCGACATCACGGAACGCAAATTAGCCGAAGAACGACGACTGCAGCTTTTACAAGAACAAACAGCCCGTGCTGAAGCTGAATCTGCAAATCGCATTAAAGATGAGTTTTTGGCGGTATTATCTCATGAGTTGCGATCGCCCCTCAATCCAATTCTGGGATGGGCACGACTGCTGCGATCGCAGAAGCTAAGTGAAGCAAAGACACAACAGGCATTAGAGACAATCGAACGCAATGCCAAATTGCAATCTGAATTGATTGAGGATCTGCTGGATGTCTCCCGAATTTTGCAAGGAAAACTGAGTCTTAATACTGCCCCAGTCGATTTAGTCGCAACAGTACAAGCAGCAATTGAAACAGTGCGTCTGGCAGCAGAAGCTAAATCAATTGAGATCAGAACAAATTTTGATTTAAAGATTGGACAAGTGCTGGGTGACTCCAATCGTTTACAGCAAGTTGTATGGAATCTGCTTTCTAATGCTGTGAAATTCACTCCACCTAAAGGTCAGGTAAGTGTAACGCTGTCAATGGTTAATAGTCAGTCATCATGGGTCGATGATGAAAGACGAATAACAAATGACGAAGGACGAATGACAACCTATGCCCAAATTACGGTAACGGATACTGGCAAAGGCATACATCCCGATTTCTTACCCCACGTCTTTGAACACTTTCGTCAAGCTGATAACGCGACAACTCGCAGGTATGGCGGTTTAGGGTTGGGGTTAGCAATTGTGCGTCACTTAGTTGAGCTTCATGGAGGCACCGTTCAAGTAGAAAGCCCAGGAGAAGGATTAGGTGCAACTTTTACCGTAAAACTACCATTAATGTCCAATCAATCCACAGTTACTCCAGAGCTAGAACCTTTAGAGCCAGCTTTAAGTCTGAACGGAGTTCGAATTCTTGTAGTGGATGATGACCATGACACGCGGGAATTTGTTGCGTTTGTACTCGAACAAGCTGGGGCTAAAGTCGAAATGGCTTCCTCCGCCACTGAAGCCTTAGCAAGGCTAGCTCGATCGAAGCCAAACCTTCTCCTCAGCGATATCGGAATGCCAGAGATGGATGGTTATATGCTAATTCGTCAAGTTAGAGCGTTACCGCCTGACAAAGGTGGAAAAATTCCAGCGATCGCTTTGACTGCCTTTGCAGGTGAAATGAATCAACAACAAGCCTTAGCTGCTGGATTTCAGATGCATCTCTCTAAACCTATTGAGCCTGAACACCTTATTTTAATGATTGCTAGCCTAGTTGTTCGTTAAATGAAGTTGTTTTTGTTCTTTCGCTATAGAGCTATGAGGAGTTTGTGCTCAATTGTATGAGGTGGAACACAGCGCATGGTGCTACACAGGGCTATTTCTGAAACTGCTCCCGCTTCTTCTGCCACCGTTGCAATATGGTTCATACCGCTCCCAATGGGCAACATCCAGAATATACACCCGCAGCTTCTCCCCTTCATATCCAAGATGGGAGCGTGACCAATTCATCATCAGTTTGATCCCTAACTGGGATAATAGCTGGTGAATAATCTGGGTATCACTTATAGTATTGCAGTTGTAGATAAATTTCTTGAGGGTTGAAAGCCTCATTTTACCCCTGTAATTTTTTGATTTCTAGGTTTAAAGGGCAGAACAAGCTCAAAAATTGGTTCATTTGAAACTGTCAGATCTGGGTACTCAAATTGCGGCTTTTTTGGCACGTTTTCATCATTACAAGCTCTCTCTTTGATCTTTGATTAAGTCGCTTCAAAAAGTTCTTGTAATTCATTCATCCGTTCAACACATTGTTCTCGTTGCTTAGACAGAGACACTGACTCTGTCATTCTTGCTCTGGGTCGCAAAAACTGCCTCACTTCATCAAATGCTTGGCAAAATCGTTTCGCACTTTCAAACGCTCCAAATCCTAGCATCGGATAGTACGTTGCTTGGTCCCTCGATGACTCTGCTCGATCGGATTTCCCAAACAACCTCTCACTTCATGCTCAACATCCGTTCCCAGTTCCTCATCGATTGCTCTGGGATATGAAGCTAGACCATCTGTCACCACTCTTTGCGGCAGTTGTCCTGCAACCTCATGCGCCCTAGCAAAGAAGGCTTTTGCTGCTGCCATGTCTCGTTTCTCATTCAACCTCACATCCACCCAGCTTCCATCCTCATCGATCGCACGCTACAAGTAACACCATCTGCCTTTCACTCGGATGTACGTCTCGTCTACAAACCAGATCTTGCCAAGCTTGCCTTTGCGTTTCGCTCTCAACTGCTGGATAAAGATGGAAGCAAAGCGTTCCGGAATGTGTCAACAAGAGTGAGACAGAGTAGAGCGAGAAATTAGTGTTGCCCGTGTCCCGGGGGAGTGGTGGCAACCGGGGAATTAATCCAAGCCTGAGTCGGAACGGCAGGGGGTAGAGGCAATCCTTTAACAAAGCGTTCTGGATGGGTAGAGTAGGCGGCTTGCAACACCTGCCCCCGATGTTGAGTGACGCTTTGAGCTTGTCCATAGTGCAGCATCGCGGGGGTTAACAAGCCGATACCGCTATGGTGATGCTCATGGTTGTACCCCTGGAAAAAGGTTTGGCAAAAGGTGCGAGCATCTTCAAGCGAGCCAAACTGCTTGGGGAAGAGGGGCTGGTACTTGAAGGTTTTGAACTGGGCTTCGGAATAGGGATTGTCATTAGAGACATGAGGACGAGAATGAGTTTTAGTCATACCTAAATCGGACAGCAGCAGAGCAACCGCCTTAGAGGTCATAGCAGCGCCTCGGTCGGCATGAATCGTCAATTGTCCGGGCTCGATCTGCTGCTTGAGAGTGGTTTGCTCAATCAAGCGTTCTGCCAGGTTTGCCGATTCCCGATGCGCCACCATCCATCCCACCACATAACGACTGAAGACATCAAGGATGACATAGAGATAGAAGTACGTCCATTTGGCAGGTCCATGTAATTTAGTGATGTCCCACGACCACAGCTGGTTTGGCCCAGTTGCTAACAGTTCGGGCTTCTGGTAATTGGGGTGGCGCAGTTGATTACGTCGTTCCCTCACCTCGCTATGGTCTGCCAGAATGCGGTACATGGTGCGAATCGAACAAAGAAAGGTGCCTTCATCCAGCAGAGTTGCGTACACTTCCTGCGGCGATTGGTCTAGAAAGCGGTCATGGTGCAATACTTCCAATATCTGTTGTCGTTCCTCATTGCTCAAAGCACGGGCAGGTTTAGGTTTGGGTTTGGACTGCTGCCTAGGTTGTTGTTTGCGATAATAGCTGGCACGACTAACTCCTAATCCGATGCAAACAGGTGCAACACCCATCTTAGGAGCCAGTTGTTGGACCGCACTCATCAATCGTTGTTGTCGTTGTGCTGGGTCGCCAGCGTGATGTTTAAGATCGCCGAGGCTTTTTTTTGGATATCAATGATCAACTCAGCTTGTTCTAAACGTTGACCCAGCCGTTGATTCTCCCGTCGTAGCCGCTCTACCTCTGCACTCAAGGGGTTCTCGGGGGTAGGTTTGCGTCCCCGCTTGTTGTCCGTTAATGCAGCCAGTTGTCCGGCTTGTCTTTGCCGTCGCCAGGTCGTCAAGTGCGAGGAGTACAGTCCTTCGCGCCGTAAAATTGCACCAATTTGTCCTTCATTACAGGTGTCCGTTTCCTGCAGAATTCGCAGCTTGTACTCGGCAGTGTGAATCCGCCGCTGGGCTTTTTCTAGTACTTCGGGGTTTGGTACACCCGATGCTTGAGAACCGTTGTTATTAGAAGAGGGCATGACCATAAGAGTTCACCTGAACTAGACAGTAATTTGTGAGCGGTCAGGTGTCTCACTCATATTGTCACAGAGGGTTCTTCCCAATCGCGCACTGTTTCATGCGTGAACTCAAATCCCCGCAGCAGGAAGAATTCGGCAATGTCGCGAAAGCTGAGCTTGTAGCGCAACCGGCACAGCAGGACTTGGAACACGATATCGGTGGGCACCTCGATGAAGTTGAAGGGAGTACCTGTCCGTTCGTTAAAAGTGCGGCAGCACTCCTTGCAGCGAAACATGGCATAGCCCAGGTCAGTTATGCGCTGTAAGCGAGTGGTACGAGCTGAGCAACAACCAGGTCAGTTCATGGAGCGTGGGCTGGGTAGAAATTGGGGGCAGTAGCCAGTTTATCAAGTCAGGACTTCCGCCCTCAAGTTGAGTACCCAGTTCTGACAGTTTCGACACAACGTCCCTAGATTGAAGCCGTCCCGAGTGAGCAGAGGCGCACCGCCATAGAACCGCACCCCTGGTTCACTTTGGACGAAAGGATTGCAGGCAAAACGATCGTCGAGTCGAGCATCGGGGATAATCAGCGGCTCATCAGTTAACACCGCAAAGCTGCAAAGCGTGTCGTCACGCGGCACTTCACTTGCCCCAAAACCAACGCAGGACTTAAACCACGCTCTCGATTCATCAACTAGCGAAATAAGCGCAATCGGCATGTCAAACAGCTTCGCTGCCAAGCGGGTAATGCGATCAAACGCAGCTTCAGGCGGCGTATCTAGAATCTTGTATCGCCGCAGTGCTGCCAATCGTTCCGTTTCATTGGCGGGTAAGCGAGGTAAAGGTAATGGAGATTTAGGTGATGCTTCAGTCACGGTTTATCAAGCAAGAGGGGCTAAGAGGTTGCAATGGAGGCAGAACAGCATCAGCCCTATCCAGTTTCTTTTGTTGATAATGTGTGAGTCATTCTTAGTGACATGATGGTTCTAATTAATTCCTCTGGCTCAATAGGCTTAGCGAGATGTCGTTGAAATCCAGCTGAGAGCGCTCTCTGATAATCAATTTCCCCAGCGTAGGCGGTCAGGGCGATCGCTGGAGTTTGCCCTCCCAGTTCAGAAGAAAGTGTTCTGACCCGTTGGAGTAGCATGTAGCCGTCCATCTCAGGCATCCCGATGTCGCTCAACAAAACGTCGGGTTTAAGCTGAGGCAAAACAGTAAGAACTTCACCGGCTGAGGCAATGGCTATCACGCTTGCTCCAGCTTGCTCTAGCAAGAAGGCAACAAACTCTCGGGTATCAGTATCATCATCAACCACTAAAACCTTGATGCCGCTCAACTCCAAGGACTGCTCAATCGGATCGCTATCCTGGTTAGCTAGTGATTGAGATAGCATAAGCGGAAGCTTGATGGTAAAAGTTGCCCCCTGTCCTTCGCCAGGACTATTTGCCTGAACTGTTCCTCCATGCAATTCGACTAAGTGATGCACGATCGCAAGTCCTAACCCTAATCCCCCAAACTGGCGAGTGGTCGTGCTGTCCGCTTGACGGAAGTAGTCAAACACATAGGGCAAGAAGTCAGAGGAGATTCCTTTACCCGTGTCAGTGACGACAATTTGAGCATGAGCGCTAAGGCGTTGTAGCTCAATTTCTATCCGCCCCCCTTGGGGCGTAAACTTAATTGCGTTTGAGAGCAGATTCCAGATCACTTGCTGCAACCGAGACGCATCTCCCCAGATCTGTCCGACATCTGGTGCAAAAGCTGTCCGTATCTCAAGAGACTTAGCCTCTGCTGCCAACCGTACAGTTTCCATTGCAGCTTGAATCGTCGCAGTTAGGTTCACTGAACCCACGTTGAGACTGAGCTTACCGCTTAGAATGCGGGAGATATCAAGTAAGTCTTCAATCAGTTCGGATTGCAGCTTAGCGTTACGTTCAATGACTTTCAGCGCTTCTGTTGTCTTAGCCGCATCCAGTTTTCTCGTTTGCAGCAACCTGGACCAGCCCAGAATCGGATTCAGGGGGGATCGTAACTCGTGAGAGAGCACGGCCAGAAATTCATCTTTGACCCGATTAGCAGTTTCTGCAGCTTCCCGCGCCGCCCGTTCGCGCTCCAACAAGCGTTCGCGCTCCTGGTTGGCTCGCTTGCGCTCAGTAATGTTTTCAGTAAAGAGGATAATGCCACCAACGTCTCCCCCACTGTCGTACCAGGGAAGAATTTCCCAATGTAGCCAGTGACCTGAACCATCCGCCCGAGCATAATAGTCCTCTTCACAGCGCTCCGTTGCTCCGGCTAGACACCGTTGATGAACCGCTCGCCAATGCTCGGGAATATCATTCATCACCTCATAATGAGATAGCCCTCTTAGATCGGTATAGGTTGGAGCGTATTCCTGCATCCACCGACGGCTGGCAAAGAGATAGCGCATCTCTTGATCCAGCATCACCACAGCCGTGGGAGTATGCTCAATAAACCGTTGCAGCGTTTGATTGGCAGACTGCACGCGGGCTAATAGATGTTCCCGTTCTTGCTCTGTCTGTTTGCGCTCTGTGATGTCCTGGACGACTCCCAGCATTCCTATCACGTGCTCTGAAGGTCCATACTGGGCCCGTCCCTTAGCGGCAACCCATCGTTCGCTTCCACCCAGCTGAATTACTCGGTACTCAATGTCATAGTCACTATGCTGGGCGATCGCTTGTTCAACTTGTAAGCGTGCCTGCTCTTGATCGTCTTCATGCAATAGAGTTTGAATCTGCCCCCAAGTCATATAAGGACCGGGTGGAATGCCAAAAATCTTAGCGGCTTGATCTGAAAACGTTACAAGGTCGGTTGCTGCATCCCAACTCCAATCTCCAAGCTTTGATGCCGCTAATGCCATGCTTAATCGTTCAGCACTATTCCGTAGCGCTGCCTCTGTCTGCTTGCGAGCGCTAGTGTTAGTGAACAAAATTGCAAGCTGGTGAGTTTTAGGATCACCAATGGGAAAGGCATTGACATCAAACCAACGTCCGTTCATGGCGATCGATTGATTCTCAAACCGTATGGGTTTGCCTGTTTGCACAACTTTGCCATACACCTCAACCCAAAAAGGTTCAAGATTTGGGACGAGTTCTCGCGCCGTTTTGTCCGTCGCTTGCTGGAGTCCCGTCAACTTTTCAAATGCCGGGTTAACTTGAAGGAACCGATAATCAACGGGCTGATTATTCTGGTCAAACAGCATCTCACAAATGCAGAAGCCTTCGTCGATCGACTCAAACAACATTCGGTATTGGGCTTCCGATTGTCGCAATGCTGCTTCTGCTCGTTTTCGTTCTAGATGTTCTTGGGCTTCTCGCAATGCCCGACTTACAGCAGGAACTAATCGTTCCAGGCGTTGCTTTAAGACGTAATCAGTGGCTCCCTGTTTCAGTGTGTCGATCGCCAGTTCTTCACCCAGGCTGGCAGAGACAATAATAAATGGAGTGTCAGGACAAAGGTTACGAGCAATTTCTAACGCTGAGATGCCATCAAAACCGGGTAGGGTATAGTCTGCCAGAATTAAATCAAATTCATTAGTTTCTAATGCCGCTACAAAGTCGGCACGAGTTTCCATTCGCTGCAAATCACAGTCGATGCCACCATCGATTAACGTAACTTGTACCACCTCTGCATCGAGGGGATTATCTTCAAGCAGGAGAAATCGTAGGGCGGTCATGATGATTTCTCCTGCTGTTTCGGTAGCGAGAAGTAGAACGTTGCACCCTGATCGATCGCACCTTCAGCCCAGGTACGTCCTCCATGTCGATGAACAATTCGCTGGACATTGGCGAGTCCGACTCCAGTTCCGGGAAACTGCTCCTGTGGATGCAACCGCTGAAAAATGTTGAATAGGCGATCGCCATATTTGGGGTCAAACCCTGCCCCATTGTCTCTGACAAAGAAAATGATTTCTTGCTCCTGTTCTATGCTGCCGATTGTGATTCTAGCTTCAACCTTTTCTTGGGTGTACTTGATAGCATTAGAAAGCAAATTCTGCCATACCAACCTCAACATTGCTGGGTCGCCTTGAGCGGTTGGTAATGGCTCGATCTGCCAGTGAATAGTTCGCCCAATCAATTCCGATTGAAGTTGCTCCTGCACCTGCTGCACCAGTTGGTTTGTTGGAATGAGGGTAAAACGTATTTCTGTTCGCCCCATGCGTGAAAACTCCAGCAGGTCATCCACCATCTTTCCAGCCTGAACTGCAGACTGCGTGATGATGTTTAAATATCGCAAGCTGGTTTCATCCAGTTGGCTAACATCAAGCTTTTTGAGAAGCTGCTGGGCAAAGCCATTGATGTAGCGCAAAGGAGTTCGCAAGTCATGGGACACAGAGTGGGAAAACGCCTCTAATTCCTGGTTAAGGGCTTCTAGTTGAGCCGTGCGCTGGTTAACTCGTTGTTCTAATGTTTCGTTGAGTTCATGTAATGCAGATTCTGCCCGTTTGCGATCGCTAATATCTCGAAAGTAAATAGACGACCCTCCTTGCAGAGGGTAACAGTGAACCTCAAACCAAGTATCAAAGGCAGCATTAAACAGCTCTAAATCGACTGTGATTTGCTCTCTAATAGCTTGACGAATACTGGCTTCAAGTGAGCCACTTGCATCAGGAAAAGCCTCCCATACGGTTTTACCCAGCAGGTCAATCCGTCGTTTGTGCAGAAGCGCCTCAGCTTTTTGGTTGACATAGATGTAGTGCCACTCATGATCCAGGGCAACAAATCCATCGGTGATGCTCTCTAGAATGTCTCGAATCCGCTGCTGCATTGCGGCTTGTCGCAGTTGTCCTAGTCTCAGGTTGGCATCCACACGAGCTAGCAACTCTCGTGCCGAGAACGGTTTAATCAAGTAATCATCGGCCCCTGCTTCCAAACCTTCTACCCGTGATTCTTCACCTGCGCGAGCAGAGAGCAAAATAACCGGAATTTCTCTCGTCTGCGAGTCAGCCCGTAACTCTCGCAACAACTCAAATCCATCCATTCCTGGCATCATGACATCGGTTAATACCAAGTCAGGTACCCGCTGTTGAGCAGCAGTTAAAGCCGCAACACCATCTGTCACGGCTGTCACCTCGTAGTGTTGGCTCAACAATCGCTTCACATAATCCCGCATATCGGCGTTGTCATCAGCGAGGAGAATTCGGGCAGTAGAGGAAGTTGAGGGCGGATTGGGAGTGGGAGTAGAAAGGATGTCCCCACTCCCGCTCAAGTGAGTGCTCACGTCGAAGCTCATTCCCCATTTCCCATTCCCCTCCTCCGGCAACCAACGCAAGGCTTCTTCGACAAACGCACTTGCCTTTACTGCTGTAGATGCCAGCGTGGAAGTAACACCGATCTGCTCGGGTGGTAGATGAGTACATCCGGTCGGAATGGCGATCGTGAAAGTAGTACCCTGATTCAGTTGGCTTGTGACATCAATCGTGCCACCGTGTAATTTGACCAGTTCTTGCACCAGTGAAAGTCCAATGCCTGAGCCTTCATAGCTACGTCCTCTGGCTCCTTTCACCCGATAGAATCGTTCAAATAGATAGGGTAATGCCTCGGATGGAATGCCTGTGCCTGTATCTTGCACAGTTAATTGAACAGTGTTTTCTTGAGGTTGAAGGGAAACTGAAATTGTTCCGTTAAAGGTAAACTTAAATGCGTTTGAGAGTAGGTTCAGGATAATCTTTTCCCACATCTCACGATCAACATAGATCGGCTCTGGTAAGGTTGGGCAATCGACAAACAACTGCATTCCTGCGCTTTCGATCGCCGAGCGAAATACGCTTGCCAACTCAGTGGTAAAGGTTGCCAAATCCGTTGGTTCATAACTTGCTTGGATGCGATCGGCTTCAATCCGCGAAAAGTCGAGCAGCGTGTTCACGAGCTTCAACAACCGCTGACTATTGCGATAGATAATGCTAATTCGCTCATGTTGTTGGGGAGGAAGGGGATTGCTGACATCTGCTAGTGCGTCCTCTGCTGGACCTAGCATCAGCGTGAGCGGGGTACGAAACTCATGGCTGACGTTGTTGAAGAAGGCTGTTTTGGCGCGATCGAGTTTGGCTAGCATCTCTGCCCGCTGTCGTTCTTCTTCGTAGGCTTGAGCATTACGGATGGAGACTGAAACCTGTCCAGCCAGAAGCTCGTAAAATGACTGGTAGCCTTCATCCAACGCACAGTTAGGACTGATGCCACAAATGAGCACTCCCAACGGTGCAGCCGCGCTAGATGAAGGGATGGGCAAGCTGATCGCCTGATGTACGCTTTCGTTCCAGGGTCCGCCAGAAATAGCGAGGTCACGATCAAGTCCTGTGGCGATCGCGGTTTGTCCCATCATGACTGTTGCCAGCGACCATCGATCGGTTGATTCTGTAAGTGAGACGGTTGTTGAAGCAATCTCTTGATCGCCGTTTACCCGAACGCTGCCACATAGCCGAAGAGTGGGGTTGTTTGGATCGGGTAAGTAGATCAGGGCAAACGGTATATCCAGCGGATACTCAGCGATCGCAGCCAAAATATCTTGACAGGTTGCATCCACACTGCGCGTCTCACTTGCCCGTGCTGCCAGGTCACGCTGTAACCGCAAGCGTCGCTCTCCTAATACCTGCTGGGTCACTTCACTACAAACACAGAGCATCCCGCGAATCACGCCTGTGTCATCTCCGACAGCACTGTAAGACAAGCTGAAATGTGCTTCCTCGTTGTAGCCAGAGCGGTTCACTGCCAACATCTGATTTTCCACCCAGTTGGGAATGCCTGTCGTCATCACTTCGGTGATCATCGGTCCGATCACATCCCAGGATTCGGCTTGGGTTTCCCGAATCGACCGTCCTAGCGCATAGGGATGCTTAGTACCAATCAAGTTGATATAGGCATCATTGTAAATTTGAATCAATTCCTGTTCCCACAGCAAGATCATCGGATAACGCGAGCCTAACAGCGTGCGAACCGTTGACTTTAGACTTTGTGACCAGGATTCCACAGCGCCCACTGGAGTCTGTGCCCAATCCAATGCCTGCATCCGTGTCCCCATTTCCCCAAACTTAGGAAAGAGACTTGTTCTTTGTTCGTTCATTCGCAGTCCTCCCTCTCCCCCACGTTAGGCCTGTAGGTGCGGTTAGGAAAAGTGGGGTAAGCCGATGTTGAGCTAACCTCAGATCTTTGAGTCAGGGCAATCAGTTTAACCAGCTGCTCTGGCTCCACTGGTTTGGCAATATGGTGCTGAAACCCAGCGGCGATCGCTTGTTTTTGATCCAACTCTCCTGCATAGGCTGTTAGAGCGATCGCGGGAATCTCTCCTCCCTGCTCTGGTGGTAAAGTTCTTACCTGCCGCAGCAACATATAGCCGTCCATGTCTGGCATCCCAATGTCGCTCAGAAGGACATCGGGTTTAAAACGCATTAATGCTGTCAAGGCTTCTCTTGCAGAAGCGGCTGTGTTCACCTTTGCCCCAGCTTGTTCCAATAGAAACTCAATGAAGTCTCGCGTATCGGTATCATCATCTACCACTAAAGCTTGTACACCATTCAAACTGAGAGAGAATTCCAAGGGTTGAGGAGCTTGATTAACAATGGTCTGAGACAGCATCACTGGAACTCTCACCATGAACGTAGCTCCCTTCCCTTCCCCGAGACTGTCTGCCTGAACAGTTCCCCCGTGCAGTTCTACCAGGTAGCGGGCGATTGCCAGCCCTAACCCTAATCCACCAAACTTACGAGTAGTCGCGCCATCCTCTTGCCGGAAATAGTCAAATACATAAGGTAAGAAATCGGGAGAAATCCCTTTCCCAGTGTCACTAACGGTAATTTGAGCTTGATAGTCAACCTGCGTTAATCGCACCTCAACCCGTCCCCCTTCTGGTGTGAATTTGACGGCATTAGAGAGCAAGTTCCACACGACTTGCTGCAAGCGAGTTGAGTCACCTGAAACCAGTCCTACTTTAGGGTTTAGCCTTGTCTCTATTTGAATCGACTTGGCTTCGGCTGCCAGTTGTATCGTTTCGATCGCTGCTTGAATGACTGATGCTAGATTAACGGGACGGACCGTGAGACTCAGCTTACCGCGTAGAATTCGGGAGATATCAAGCAAGTCTTCAATCAGTTCAGATTGCAGCTTGGCATTCCGCTCAATGGTGGTGAGTGCTTGCTTTGCTCTTGTCTCATCTAGCTTGCCACTTAGTAGGAGCCTTGACCAACCGAGAATGGGATTGAGGGGTGATCGCAACTCATGCGATAACACCGCCAAAAACTCGTCTTTAGTACGGTTGGCGGCTTCAGCTACCTCTCGTGCAATTCGCTCCCGTTGCAACAGTTTCTCCCGTTCCTGTTCCATCTGGTCTCGTTCGGCAGTGCGTCTAGTCAGGCGATCGCGCATGTCTGCAAACACATTAGAGAGGTGGGCTACCTCGGTAATAGTGCTTTGCGGCAACGGGGCTTGAGTATCTCCAGTGGTGAGCTGATCAGTTGCATAGGCTAATGTCATCAGAGAGTTTGATAGCCGACGGGCGACACGCAACCCAATAATTAATGCGATCGCGGCAACGGCTAAAAGAGTTTGAAAATCTCGATTGCGTCTAGCATTGAGTGCCGCTAGAACATTAGAGGCAGGGCGTTCGACTACAATACCCCAACCAATGTCGGGAACCTGAGCATACCCCGCCAGTTGCCATTGTGCTTGATCCCAATAGTGCAGCCCACCAAAAGCTGCTTCCTGCTTCAGCAATGCCGCAACGGGGGGAGCTTGAGAGCGATCGGAAAAGGAGCTGACCAGACTAGCATCTGGGTGGGCAATTACTCGTCCCTGATCATTTACTAGATAGGCCATGATATCGGCAGTCTCCCCTGTCTTGATCAGTTCCCCTGTCAACTTTGACGACTCGATCGCTCCGGCTGCTACTCCCGCAAACTGTTGATTTGCATCATAAAAGGGGGCTGTAAAGGTAAAGATCGGCTTCTGTAAAACTCGTCCAATGCGAACGTTGAGGGTGGTTTGTCCCAGCTGCGCTGCTCGGTATGAGTTGAAGCTTGCAATGGATGGACCTAACACTCGATCATCACTGCGGGCGATCGCATTTCCTGCTGCATCATAGGTTGTCAATACAGTAATGTCAGGATATGCCTGATTAATCAACTGAAGGAAATTGCGCTGCTCAGAAGCAGTCATAGCTGCCAAATTAGGCTGTTTAGCTAACGCATGAACAGCAGCCCGATGCAAATTGATATAGTTGGCAACGTCTTGAGCTAGAGCCCTGGCTAGCGTCTGCTGAAGGGTAAGGGCTTGATTGATCACTGCTTGTTCTTGTGGCAGTGCGATTAGGGTAACGATAAAGAGAAGCGGCAGAGCAACAATCCCTACAAGAGTTACGGCTAGTTGAGTTTGTAAAGACCTTGGTTCAAGCCGACGAAGATAGGGACCTAACCACGGTAGCAATGCCAACAGCGTCCCCAAGCCGCCATAAAAGAGAACAGAATTCCAGGTGGGAAACCCTAACCCGATTGTCCACGACCAGAGCATTCCCCCGGCTAGTAGATGAGCAGCCTGAAAGAGCCGTTTTGGTAGTTTGGGGTAGAAATAGGCTGCTAATAATGCTAGCCCACTAACCAGGTAAGCAATGCCATAGGGCAGCAGATAGGGGCGAACCGGATCATACAGACGAGCATCAAACTGCGGGTTAAACGGAATCAGAACAATGATTCCATCCAGCACCATCCGAATGCTCATCAGCAGGGCAAACAGGTCAATTCCGTTTCTAAAATTTCGGCTAGGACGAGTTTGCAGGAAAGGGGCGATCGCCGTTCCAAATCCTAAAGTGACAAAATCTGCAAATGCCGTCCAAGTGCCTGCAAACAGATGCCCACTAGCAGCCTGTAGTAGAGCAGAACCCGCTAGCAGATGAGCGAATAGAACAATGGAACGGTGAGGTACCAGCGTCACGGCAGCAATCAAAATGGCACCCGCAACTACCTGCCAGGCTCCAAACCCGGGTAAGTGCGGCTGGATGGGAACAAAAACATGGGTATTGAGTGTATGGGGCACCATCAACATCAACGTGCCTCGAATGGCAATGTAAATGCCAATAAACCACTGCAAGGTGTCGATCCTGATTTGCCGTTTCATCTCACTTTCCCCAGTATCAACCTGACTAACCAGCACTAAATCTGGTTTAGCAAACGAGCGATCGCTCCTATCAAAACTTCTGGTTCCACAGATTTAGAAATATGCTGTTGAAACCCTACCGCCATCGCCTGCTGATAGTCAATTTTCCTGGCATAAGCAGTGAGGGCGAGCCAGCCCTAACCCTAGCTCACCAAACCGTCGAGTGGTGGCAGAACTCTCCTGGCGGAAATAGTCAAATACGTAAGGCAAAAAATCAGCAGAAATGCCCTTACTCGTATCGCTGACGGTAATTTGAGCTTGAGAATGTCTGTTTGATTCGGATATCTACTCGGTATTGTCAAGTTAACGCCAACATAGAATAATCGGACTAATTCCACCTTGTTCGCGGCTTCCGGTTCATGTACTCCCGTCATCGCTTTCCTGGCGAAATCATCAGTTACTGCGTCTGGCTTTACTACACCTTTCCCCTGAGCTACCGGGATATCGAAAAGATGATGCTCTACCGGGGCATCGAGGTGACCTATGAGTCGATTCGGGAATGGTGTAGCAAGTTCGGACAGCAATACGCGAATCAAGTGCGACGTAAACGACCTTATCTCACCGATAAGTGGCATCTTGATGAAGTCGTTGTCACCATCAAGGGACAGCAATACTACCTGTGGCGAGCAGTAGACTCAGCGGGCAACGTGCTCGACATCTTGATGCAACAGCATCGCGATACCCAGGCAGCCAAGCGGTTTTTCCGCAAACTCCTCAAGCAGCAAGGCTTTGTACCA
Source organism: Oculatella sp. FACHB-28 (assembly GCF_014696015.1). NCBI lineage: Bacteria > Bacillati > Cyanobacteriota > Cyanophyceae > Oculatellales > Oculatellaceae > Oculatella > Oculatella sp. FACHB-28. The sequence continues at coordinate 37,807 of NZ_JACJPJ010000033.1, forward strand.
CGAGTGATCGTGACAGACAAGCTGAAAAGCTACGAAGCTGCCAAAAATCAGATGCTCAAGAGCGTAGAGCACCGAGCGCACAAGGGACTGAATAATCGAGCAGAGAACTCGCATCAACCGACTCGAGTGCGAGAGCGACGGATGCGAGAGTTTAAGTCACTCGGACAAACGCAACGCTTTCTTACTGCGTTTGAACCAATTCGAGACCACTTCCACCCCAAACAACATCAACTCACTGCCCAACGCTACCGGGAACAAATGCGCCAACGCATTCGGGACTGGCAAGAGATTGTTGGCTTGAAATCTGCCCTATAATCCTGCGATTCCAACTTGCCAAGAATTATTGTGCTGATTCTTCAACTTCTTCGATTAAGTTGACTGCGAGGATAGAAGAGTATTGCTTCTGCCAATCTGACCCATAAGTTGACCGGCTTCGTGCCTTTGTATTGATTTGTCGATTGGTAGAAGCAATACATCTATTG